>JBJHCB010000176.1:0-5918 GCA_050485805.1 Gemmatimonadota bacterium
CTCCAAGGCAGTGATGCAGCTGACAAAGTCGATGCCCGAGCGCGCCATCGCCGACCTCGCCGAGCGCGCGGCCGCCGGCTTCAAGCAGACGCCGGCCAAGGGCGAGGACGACCGCGCGGGAACGGGCCCCGTGGCGGACGGGGAAGGAGGCCCCCCTCGCCCGTGCGCCATCCACGGATCTGCCGTATGCTCCCCAGCAGGGCCTCCGGTCGCCGGGTCGATCACGGGGGCTCCGGGAGAGGGTAGGCCCACCCCCTTCGCGAACCGGCCAGTCCCACGGGCCGAAGCCGGGGTCCTGTCCCGCCGCCCCCGGAGGCGGGCCCGTCCATTCCTGAGCCGATGCCCATGCGCCATCCCACGATCCGCTTCCCCGATCGGGGCCTCCATCCCGGGCTCCTGACCTGCCTCACGGCCGCCCTTCTCCTGGCTCCCCTTCCGGCCCACGAGGCCCTGGCCCAGGACGGGTACCGGACGCCTTCGGAGGAGATCGTGCGCATCCTGGATGCGCCCTCCCTTCCGGAGCTCGAGGTCTCTCCCGACGGGAGGTGGGGGGCGCTCCTCACCCGGCCGCCCATGGTGGCCCTCCGGGACATTGCGGAGCCCAGGCTTCATCTGGCGGGCTACCGCCTGAATCCCCGGACCAACGGGCCCTCCATCTCCAGCCGGGCACCGGTGGAGGCGGTGGAGTTCGTGGATCTGGACGGCCTGGAGCGGCGGGCCGTGGTCCTCCCCGAGGGGGCCCAGGTGGAATACCCCATGTGGTCGCCGGACGGGGGGCTCCTCCTCTTCACCGTCATCGCCCGGGGCGGATACGAGCTCTGGTCGGCTTCCCCCGAGGAACCCCGGGCCCGCCGGGTGGGGACCGGGTACCTGAACGCCGCCCACGGCGCCCCCTGCCATTGGGTGGTGGCGGGGGTGGAGGGGGGGACCGCGAGGGGAAGGGAAGCCGTGTGCCGCTTCATCCCCCAGGGGCGGGGGCCCGCACCGGACCGTCCCCCCGTCCCGGAGCAGCCCCGGATCCAGGTGGCGGAGGCCGGTGAGCCGGCCCCGGCCCGGACCTTCCAGGATCTCCTCCTGGACACCCACGACACCCATCTCTTCGACCACTACTTCACGGCGCAATTGGCCCTGGTGGACGTGACGGCCGGTACGCTGGGTCCCCTGGGCGCCCCCGCCATCTTCGATGCCGTCTCTCCCTCCCCCGATGGCCGATTCCTCTATGTGGTACGCACGGTCCCGCCCTACTCCTTCGTGGTCCCGGACCGATGGCGCACCAATGACTGGTTCCCCCGGGAGATGGAGATCTGGAGCCGGGATGGGGAGGTGATCCGGAGCCTGGCCTCCCTTCCCCTGGAGGAGGAGGTGGCGGTGGACGACTTCCGGTCCGGGCCCAGGGGCGTCACCTGGCAGGCCGGAGCCGACGCGGCCCTTGTCTGGGTGGAGGATGTGGAGGGGGAGGTGCCCGGCGTTCGCGACCGCGTGGTCCGCCTGGCGGACCCCCATGGGGATCCGGAGGTGATCCTGGAACTCGAGGATCGGTTCGACCGGATGGCGTGGACCCGGGACGGGCGGGGGCTGATCACCGAGATCGACCGCTTCCCCCGCCGGGCCGCGAGCTGGACCCGGAGCTGGCTCCTCTCCCAGGGCTCCCAGGGGTGGGACCCCCGGTTGGTAGAGGACCGGAGCGCGGAGGAGCGGTTCGGGGCGCCCGGCACGCCCCTCACCCGGGGTGGGACCCTCCTGGGGGACGGGGAGTGGATCTTCCTCCAGGGGGACGGCGTGACGCCGGACGGGGAGCGGCCCTTCCTGGATCGCATGCACCTGGGCACCCTCCGGAGCGAACGGGTCTGGGAGAGCGATCCGGACCGCCATGAGGTGCCGGTGGCCCTCCTGGCCGGGGGGATCGAGCGCATGGTCCTCCGGAGCGAGTCCCCGTCGGATCCGCCGAACTACCGGCTGTGGGACCGCTCCGGGGCCGCCACGCTGGCCCTCACGGACCTCCCCGACCCCGCGCCCCAGCTCCAGGGAGTGGGGCGGCAAGTGTTGACCTATGCCCGGGAGGACGGCGTCCGCCTGGCGGGGGTCGTCTACACCCCTCCCGGATGGGACGGCGAGACCCCCCTTCCCACCGTGCTCTGGGCCTATCCCCGGGAGTTCGTCTCCCCCGATGCCGCGGCCCAGGTACCGGGACAGGACAACCGTTTCACCCGGATCTCGGGGGCGTCCCACATGTTCTTCCTGCTGGAGGGCTACGCCATCTTCGACGGCCCCTCCATGGCGATCCTGGGTGGCTTCACCGCCAACGACACGTACATCGAGCAGCTCGTCTCCAGCACCCGGGCGGCGGTGGACGCCATCGTGGAGGCGGGGATCGCCCACCGGGACCGGATCGGCGTGGGGGGGCATTCCTACGGCGGGTTCATGACGGCGAACCTCCTGGCCCACTCCGACCTGTTCCGGGCGGGGGTCGCCCGGAGCGCGGCCCACAACCGGACCCTCACCCCCTTCGGCTTCCAGAACGAGCGCAGGACCCTCTGGGAGGCCCCCGAGGTGTACATGGGAATGTCTCCCTTCATGTTCGCCCACCAGTTCTCGAGTCCCCTCCTCCTCCTCCATGGGGCGGACGACGCAAACCCCGGGACCTTCCCCATGCAGTCGGAGCGGTTGTTCCATGCCCTGAAGGGCCATGGCAAGGAGGCCCGGCTGGTGATGCTGGACTACGAGGATCACGGCTACGGCGCCCGGGAGTCCATCCATCACGCCCTCTGGGAGATGATCGAATGGTTCAACCGCCACGTCCGGGACGCCCCTGCCCGGCCCGCGGCCGACGAGGATGGAGCCGGGGCGGACGGTGGGGTGGAGGGGTCCCGGTGAGGGGGCGCTCCGGACCCCGGCCCCTCGCCCGGCCGCTCCGCCGCCCGCACGCGCCATGCCCGCACGCGCCATGGAGGATGGGCGGCCCGGCGTTCTTCCTGGCCCTGTTCGGGGTGGGGATGGTCCCGGGCGAGGCCCGTGCCCAGGCCGGGAGCGGGGCCGCAGAACTCCGTACGGCGGCGGAGCGGGCCGGGTTCGCGCGGCACACCGGCCACGACGAGATGATGGCGTACCTGGAGGAGCTCGGCCGCCACGCCGCGGACATGTCGCTGGGCTCCTACGGGGCCACGGTGGAGGGGCGGGAGCTGCCGTGGATGGTCTTCAGCCGACCCCGGGTCACCACCCCCGCCCAGGCCCACGCCTCGGGGAAGTCGGTGGTCCTCCTGGGTGCCAACGTCCATGGCTTCAACCACGTGGTCCGAGAAGCCCTCCTGGTCCTGGCCCGGGAGTTGGGGACCCCGGGCACCGAGCTCAACGACCTGCTGGACCGGGTCATCGTCCTGGTGGTTCCCTCCAAGAACCCCGACGGGCTCGAGGCGGGGAGCCGGTTCAACGCCCGGGGGGCGGACCTGAACCGGGACTACATGGCGCTCCTGGAGCCGGAGAGCGCCGCCCTGGTGGGGCGGATCCTGAACCGCTGGGACCCCCACCTCACCGTGGACGGCCATGACGGCGGGGACGTGCAATACGGGGGGGCGGATCCCTACCACCTCCTCTTCCAGGGGCCCGGCCTGGCCGGGGCGGATCCCGCCCTCACGGAGCTGGCCGACACCTCCATCTTCCCCTGGCTGGTGGATCGCCTGGGGGACTCCGGGTTCCGGGGCTTCTACTGGTCCCGGGGCAACGCCGACGAGTGGATCGTGGGGGGGAGCGCGCCCCGCATGGGGCGGAACTACGGCGGGCTCTCCGGGAGGGTGACCCTCCTCTTCGAGGTCACCGGGTGGACCGGCCTCGATCCGGGTGTGGAGGTGGCCCGGGAGGCCCTCCGGGCCGTCCTCACCTGGGCCGCCGGGAACGACGGGCGACTGGTGGGGGCGGTGGGGGAGGTGCGGGCCCGCACGGCGGCCCTGCCCCCCGGGGAGGGAGAGGCCGGGATCCCCGTGGAGGAACGCATGGAGGCGGGCCCCCTCCGGCCCACCTGGGACATCCCCCACCCGGAGCGGGAGGGGGAGCTCCTCACCGTCACCGACGGACTCTTTCGCCACCAGCCCGTGGGGACCCGCTTCCGGGCCCGCCCCTGGGCCTGGGTGATCCCCCCGGAGGCCGAAGCCCTGGTCGCCCTCCTGCACCGGCACGGGATCGCCGTGGAGCGGCTGGAGGCCGCGTCGGAGGTGGAGGCCGTGGGCTACGCGCTGGAGGGCACGACCTGGGAATCCGGCGAGAACCTGAACCGCTCCGCCCCCCGGGTGCGGGTGGCCGGCGAGCTCACCCTGACCCGGGAGCTCCCGGCGGGGAGCTGGGTGGTGCGATCCGGTCAGCCCCTGGGGAGGGTGGCTGCGCACCTGCTGGAGGTGGAGACGGTGGACAGCGCCACCTGGTGGGGCTTCCTCACCCCCCTCCTTCCTGCGGAGGCGGTGGGGCCGGGCACGACCGCCGGGGTGCTGGGCGCGGGGGGGGGCTCCGGCGGCACCGCCCCGGAGGGCGCCGGCGGGGAGCCGCCCCTCTTCCCCCTCCTCAAGCTCATGGAACCCCATCCCCTTTCCCTTGCGGTGGTCGTGCCGTAGTCGGGGCCATCGCCCTCGGGTCCCACCCCCTCAGGAGCATCCGTGAGCCGGAACGCAGCCACCCGCCGGGCCATCGGCCCATGGTTGGCGGGAGGGCTGGCCGCCCTCCTGGGGCTCCTCTCCCTTCTCCTCCTCCTTCCCCGGGAGCGGGAGATCCACCGGAGCGACGGGCTCTTCGGGGACGTCCGGGTTGTGGAGTCGGGGGACGGCGTCCGGGCCCTCTACTTCGGGGATTCCCGGAATCGCCAGACCGCCCTCCACCCGGACCGCCCCCTTCGCCTGGAGCTCCCGTATACCCGGGTGGCCATGGTGGGGCCCGCCCTGGCCCCGGACACGGGGCGGATCCTCTTCGTGGGGCTGGGCGGGGGCGCCCTCCCCCGAGCCACCCGGGCCCTCCGCCCCGGGGCCGAGATCCATGTGGTGGAGATCGATCCCCGGGTGGTGGAGGTGGCGGAGCGGTACTTCGGCTTCTCCCCTGATCCCGGATTGATGGTCCATGTGGAGGACGGCCGGGCCTTCCTGGAGCGCGGCGAGGCCGGAAGGTGGGACCTCATCCTCCTGGATGCGTTCTCCGACCAGGGGATCCCACTGGCGCTCGCGACCCAGGAGTTCCTCGAGACCGTCCGCGCCCGACTGGCTCCCCGGGGCGTGGTGGTGAGCAACGTGCCGACCCACCATCCCACCTCGGACGCCATGCTGGCCACCTATCTGGCGGTGTTTCCCGACGTGCTGGCCGTCGGCGTTCCCCGGCGGCGGCAGGTGATCCTGGTGGCGGGGACCGGGGACCGGCCCCTCTCCCGGGAGCACCTGGTGGCGGCTGCGGAGGGCTCCGGCTTCGCGGAGGGGTTGGGGTTCGACTTCCCCCGACTCCTGCGGGACGGATATCGGGGTCCGCCCCGGGTCACGGCCTCCGTCCTCCGGGACCCCTGAGGGAGGGACTGAGGATCGGAGCTTGACGCGGGCTCCGGATTCCGGTAGCCTTCCCCCTGGTAGAGAGTGCGGCAGGTCTGACGGCCCGCCACCAGAGACGTAGAAGAACGGACCTGGGTGCAACTTGACCCGGGTCCTTTTTTTTGTGCCTGGGCTACCGAACGCCGATCGCGGGGGCGTCTACCTTCCCGCAGAACACGAGGTGCTCAGGCGGTACGGATCGACCGGACCCCGACGACACCGAGAACAGCACAAGGGAGTACGGCATGCGTACCACCGGAACCGTGAAGTGGTTCAACGACGAGAAGGGGTTTGGCTTCATCACGCCCCAGGACGGGTCCAAGGACTGCTTCGTCCATCACAGCGCCATCCAGGGGACGGGGTTCAAGT
>JBJHCB010000177.1:0-5895 GCA_050485805.1 Gemmatimonadota bacterium
GTGCTGGGGCACCTGGAGGTCGGGGAACCGGGGTCGGTCATGGGGATGTGGGAGGCCCATCGCCGCTACGGGACGCTTCCCTGGGCGGCGCTCCTGGAGCCCGCGGTGGAGTTGGCGGAGGGCTTCGTGGTGGCGGAGCGGTTCGCCCGCTCCCTCCGGGCCTCCAGGAGCCGGCTGGAGCGGTTCGGGACGACGCGGGACACCTTCCTCCCCGGGGGGGAGGTCCCGGAGGTGGGGTCCGTCTTCCGTCAACCCGACCTGGCCCGGACCCTGACCCGGATCCGGGACCAGGGTCCCGACGGCTTCTACCGGGGGGAGACCGCCGACCTCCTGGTGGCCGAGATGCAGCGGGGAGGGGGGATCATCACCCACGAGGACCTGGCGGGCTACTCGGCGGTCTGGCGGGACCCGGTGGCCTTCACCTACCGGGGATACACCGTGACCTCCATGCCGCCCCCCTCCTCGGGAGGGGCCACCCTCGCCCTGGCGGCCCACATCCTGGAGGAGTACGACCTGGCGGCCATGGGATGGCAGTCCCCGGAGATGATCCACGTCATGGCCGAGGCGTGGCGTCGGGCCTACGCGGACCGCAACCAGGTCCTGGCGGACACCGACTTCGTGGACGTCCCGCTGGAGCGGCTGACCTCGCGCCGTTACGCCCGGGAACGGGGTGCCGACATCTCCCCGGACCGGGCCACCCCGTCGGAGGCCGTGGGCCCGGGGCTGGAGGTGGGAGAGGGGATGGAGACCACCCACTACTCCATCGTGGACCGGTGGGGGAACGCGGTGGCCGTCACCACCACCATCAACTCCTCCTACGGGAGCGGGGTCACCGTGGCGGGAGCCGGCTTCCTGTTGAACAACGAGATGGACGACTTCTCCGCCCGCCCCGGATTCCCCAACCAGTTCGGGCTGGTCCAGGGGGAGCAGAACGCCATCGAACCGGGGAAGCGGATGCTCTCGGCCATGTCCCCGAGCGTGGTCACGAATCCGGCGGGGGAACTCTTCTTCGTCACCGGGACCCCTGGGGGCTCCACCATCATCACCACGGTCTTCCAGACGCTGGTGGGGGTCATCGACTTCGGCATGAGCGTCACCCAGGCGGTGAACGCCCCCCGCGTCCATCACCAGCACCTGCCCGACCGGATCTACTGGGAGCGGGACGGCCTCCCCCCCGAGACCCGGGAAGGGCTCGAAGCGCTGGGGCACACCCTGGAGGAACGCAGCGGCACCTCCGGAGACGTCCAGGCCATCCTCATCCTCCCCGACGGGACCCGGACGATCCACTCCGACCCCCGGCTGGGGGGCGCGGCGCTGGGGCACTGAGAAGGGGGATCCCGCCGGGCCGGCGCTCGGGCCGCCGGCCCCGGCGGAAGCTCCTTGTGGATCAGCGCACCACCAGATCCCGGTCCAGGCGGACGGTGACCCGGGCCCCGTCCTCGAGGGTGGCGTGACCCGTCCGGGTGGTGAGGGCCACCCCCACCCCCGCCGCCGCCCCGGCGGCTGCCCCCGTCACGGTGGAACGGGTGTCCCGCCCCAGGACCTGCCCCAGGACCGCTCCGGCGGCGGCCCCGGTGGCCACCTTGGCGGCGGTCCGGGTGCCGCTGTCCCCCGCAGAGGCCCGGGTGGAGGCGGACTCCACCGTGCCCGGGATGTCCCGGAAGCCTCCGTTCAACTCCACGGACTGGATACGCACGGCCAGGACCGCCTCCTGCTCCGCATCGCGGCTGGGCTGGGATTCCATGATCACCCCCCGGGCCCGGGTCCCCACCGGGAGCACCAGTCCACCGCTTCCCCGGACCTCGTCCAGGAGACGGAGCTCGAAGGTGTCCCCGGCGCTGTGGGAGGAGGTGGAGATGGTCTGGGTCATCTCGAAGGTGAGACGGGTACCGGCGGTGAGGGCGCGCACCGGCTCCGGCGGCGGGGCGGGGGCATCCACCCGGGAGACCCCGAACTCTTCCTGGGCCGGACCCTGGGCCCCGGCCAGGGACCCGTCGTCAGGGAGTTCCCGGGACTGGGCATCGCCCCCGCAGGCCACGAGGCTCGTGGCCAGGAGGAGGGCGGTGGGCAAGGCCCCGCCCCGGATCAGACGGGGGAGCGCCGGAGTGGACGGGAGGGAGAGGGCAGGCACCGGCGCGGACCGGGGACCCGACCCCTTCGGCAGATGGGGATTCGGACGTGGAGTGGACATGGCGCTCTCCGGTGCGCTGGGCCCGGGGACCGGGCGTGGCTCTGCGTCCGGGGGAACATCGGTCCCGGGAGCGGCCCGGAAGGGCCGCGGCCGGACGCGTTGCGTGGCAGGAAGAGCAACGCACATGCCACGGGGACGGCCCGGCGGATCCCGGGCCATGGGCGCTCCTCCCCTCCCGGGGGGAGGTCCGGCTCGGCCCCTCGGAACTCCTTTTCCCACAACGAGGAAGCCCGGACCCGAGAGAACTCCTCGGATCCGGGCTTCCGGCCCCGGCTCCCCGGGGACCCCCCCCGACCAGCCGGCTATTCCTTCACGGTTCCGGCAGGATCTGCGCGGAACCCTTCGGGGCTGGGATCAGGGCGCCCCCGCCAGGACCACCGGCTCGTCCACCCGGAGGGACAGGATGGAGCCCTCCCGGATGGTGGCGTGTCCGCCCCGGGTGGTGAGGGCCACTCCGGCCCCCGCCGCGGCTCCTGCCGCGGCTCCCACCGCGGTGGACCGGGTGTCCCGACCCAGGACCCGCCCGATGACCGCTCCGGCTGCCGCACCGGTGGCCACCGTGGCCGCGCTCCGGGTCCCGCTGGCCGCCTCCGTGACCTCCAGCTCCGCAGCCTCCACGGTGGCCCGGAGGGGAAGGCGGACGCCGCCCACCACCAGGGTCTCCACCGCCAGCAGGAGGACGGCCTCCTCGGAGTGGTCCGTGGTCCCGCGGGCCTCCAGCACCCGGCCCTCCACCCGGGCCCCGGCGGGAACCAGCTCCAGCCCGTCGGCCCCGCGAATGGCCTCGTTCACCCGGGCCGAGAAGACCGCCCCGGCCTCATGGGTCCGGGTGGACAGGGAACTCTCGATGACCGCCGCCAGGCGGGTCCCCTGGGGGATGGCCCGCACCGCCTCCTCCTCGCGCTCCGCGGCGGGAGGCGGGGGAGCCGGCTCCTCGGCCGGAGGCGGTGTGGGGCTCGCCGGAGGCGTTGCGGGGGCCGGCTGGGTGCTCCGCGGGGCCGGGGTCGACCCCGGCACGGGCGCCCGGGAGGGGGGGATGACCTCCGACTCCTGGGGAGCGTCGAGCATCTCCTCCGCCGCCTCCTCCAAGAGGGGGACGCTCCCCGGATCGGCGGCGGATTCGGCGTCGCCCCCGCACCCACCCAGGACCAGGAGGAGGGGAGCCACGACCAAGGCTGGAACTTTCCGGTGCATCTTCATGATAAAGATCCTCTTCTCGGACTCTGCGAGATTCCGGGAACCTCCCCCGGGGGAGGGCGAAACCCTTCCCATGAACCCTCCTACACCACTCCCCGCCCGGATGAGCCATCTCCGCACCCTCCTTCCGTATCTCCGACCCTACCGGCGGGGAATGGTGGTGGGCCTGGTCCTGGTGGTGGTCTCCAACGTCTTCACGGTGGCGGGACCCTGGATCCTCCGCCTGGCCATCGACGCCCTGGAGGACCCGGGGGTCTCCGGAGGGGTTCTGGTGCGCTACGCCCTTCTCATCGTGGCTGTGGCCCTGGTGGGCGGGGCCGCCCGGTACGGGATGCGGGAGCTCCTGAACGGGATCTCACGGCGCATCGAGTGCGACCTCCGGGAGGACTTCTTCCGGCACCTCCTCCGCCTGGATGCGGGGTTCTTCGGGGGGCAACGGACCGGGGACATCATGAGCCGGGCCACCCACGACACCCTGGCGGTCCGCCAGGCCGCCGGGCCCGCGGTGATGTACGCGGTGAACACCAGCGTCATGTCGGTCTTCACCCTGACCCTCATGCTCTGGATCAGCCCCCGGCTCACCCTCCTGGCCCTCATCCCCATGGTCCTCCTCCCTCCGGCGGTGCTGGGCTTCGGTCGGATCATCCATGAGCGCTTCGAACGGATCCAGGAGCAGTTCTCCGCCGTCACCACCCTGGTGCAGGAGAACCTGACGGGCCTCCGCCTGGTCCGGGCCTACGTCCAGGAAGGGGATCAGGCCCATCGGTTCCGGGAGATGAACCAGGAGTACATGGACCGGAACATGCACCTGGTGAAGGCGCAGGGGCTCTTCCATCCCCTCCTGGGTCTGCTCACCGGGGTGGCCATGGTGGTGGTCCTCTGGATCGGGGGGGGCGAGGTCATGGCCGGCGCCATCTCGGTGGGGGACTTCGTGGCCTTCGCCTTCTACCTGAACCTCCTCACCTGGCCCCTCATCGCCCTGGGGTGGGTGGTGAACCTCTTCCAGCGGGGGGAGGCCTCCATGGGGCGCATCAACGCCATCCTGGGAACCGAGCCCCAGGTGGTCCCCGGCACGGGGCGCCCACTGGAGAGCGGGGCCGTGGCCGGCGCGGTGGAGTTCCGGAACGTGTCCTTCCGCTACCCGGGGACGGAGTCGCTCGTCCTGGAGGGGATCTCCTTCCGGGTGGAGCCCGGGGAGACGGTGGCCGTGGTGGGACCCACGGGGTCGGGGAAGAGCACCCTGGTCTCCCTCCTGCCCCGCCTCCACGACCCCACCGGGGGCGTCATCCTCCTGGATGGCGTCCCCCTTTCCGAGTACGAGGTGGGATCGCTGCGTCGGGTCATGGGGATGGTCCCCCAGGACGCCTTCCTCTTCTCCGAGACCATCGCCACCAACGTGGGCCTCGGGCTCGGCCGGGACGCCGACCCGGCGGCGGTGGAGGAGGCGACCCGGATCGCCCAGCTCCACGATCAGGTGGAAGGCTTTCCCCGGGGATACGGGACCTGGCTCGGGGAGAGGGGGATCAACCTGTCGGGAGGACAGAAGCAGCGGGCCACCCTGGCCCGGGCCCTGGCCCGCCGTCCGGCCCTCCTCATCCTGGACGATGCCCTCTCGGCGGTGGACACCCACACCGAGGCCCTCATCCTCTCCCGTCTCCGCAGCGTCCTGGAGGGACGCACCTCCTTCCTCATCTCCCACCGGGTGTCCGCCATCATGCACGCCGATCGGATCCTGGTCCTGGACCGGGGACGCCTGGTGGAGGAGGGCACCCATGCCGCCCTCCTGGAGCGGGACGGCCTCTACGCCGCCCTCCTCCGGCGCCAGCTCCTGGAGCAGGAGATGGCCGGAGAGGCCCCACCCCCCGGGGACCCCGCCGGCGGGGGGCCCATGGTCACATCCGCTCCAGCAGGAACTCCGGGGTGAGGGGGGCCAGCCAGGCGGTGAGGCGGGTGAAGGTGCCCGTCACCAGGAGGAGGCCCAGGGCGATGAGGAGCACCCCGGAGGCCACCTGCACCCCGGGGAGGAACCGCCGGAACCGCTTGAAGGCGCTGAGGAAGCGGTCCAGGGCCAGGGCGGAAAGCAGGAAGGGGATGGCCAGCCCCACCGAGTAGACGAAGAGGAGCCACACCCCCGTCCAGAAGGTGTCCTGGGCCGCAGCGAAGGTGAGGATGGCGCCCAGCACCGGTCCGATGCAGGGGGTCCATCCGGCTCCGAAGGCCGCCCCCACCCCGATGGCCCCCAGGTACCCGATGGGACGGTCCGCCACGTGGACCCGCTTCTCCCGCATGAGCGGCGCCAGGCGCAGGATTCCCGTCAGATGGAGCCCCAGGATCAGGATGATCACCCCCCCCACCCGGGCCACCCACTCGTCGTAGTGGCGGAAGAACTGCCCCAGGAAGGAGGCGGAGGCCCCCAGGAGGAGGAAGATGAGGGTGAACCCCGCCGTGAAGAGGAGGGCGTGGGTCATGACCCGCCCCCGTTCCACCCCCTCCTCCAGGTCCTCCAG
>JBJHCB010000178.1:0-5855 GCA_050485805.1 Gemmatimonadota bacterium
TCCCGGAACGCCCGCATGACACGGTCCTTCTCGTCGGAGGGGAGCTGCCCGTGGAGGAGCCCCACCCGTCGGTCCGGGAAGACCTCCGCGGAGAGACGCTGGTGCTCCTGGGTGGCGGCCCGCAGATCCGACTTCTCCGACTCCTCCACCAGGGGGTAGACCACGTACGCCTGGCGGCCCGCGGTCAGCTCCTCCTCCACGCCAGCGTAGATCTCGTCGCGCTGGTCCGGCCACCGGAGGAGGGTGGTGACGGGGGTCCGCCCCGGGGGAAGCTCGTCCAGGAGGGAGAGATCCAGGTCTCCGTAGAGGGTGAGCGCCAGGGAGCGGGGAATGGGAGTGGCGGACATGACCAGGAGGTCGGGGCGGGGCTCCCGGGGTTCCCCCCCCGCCCGGCGATCCCCCAGCGCCATCCGCTGGCGGACGCCGAAGCGGTGCTGCTCGTCCACCACCGCGAGACCCAGCTTCCGGAAGGCCACCCCCTCCTGGATGAGGGCGTGGGTACCCACCACCAGGGGGATCCGACCCTCCCGGAGGCCCTCCAGGGTCTCCTCCCGGGCCCGGGCGTCCAGGCGCCCCGTGAGGAGGGCCACAGGGAGCTCCAGCGGCGCCACCAGCTCCCGGAGCTTCCCGGCATGCTGCTCGGCCAGGAGCTCCGTGGGCGCCATGAGGGCCGCCTGGTACCCGCTCTCCACCGCCAGGAGCATGGCGAAGAGGGCCACCAGCGTCTTCCCCGCCCCCACGTCCCCCTGCAGGAAGCGGGTCATTCGCCGGAGCGAGGTCATGTCGTCATAGATCTCCTGGAGCACCCGGACCTGGGCACCGGTGAGGCGGAAGGGGAGGGACTCGTGGAGGGGTCGGATGAGGGCGTTGGTCCGGTGGAAGCCGATCCCCGGCTCCCGCTCCGTCTCGCGCCAGCGCACCAGGGCGTGGAGGAGCTGCAGGAAGAAGAGCTCGTCGAAGGCCAGGCGGCGGCGCCCCTCCTCCACCTCCCGAAGGGTGTCCGGGCGGTGGAGGCGGCGCAGGGCCTCGGCGATCCCCGGGAGCCCCAACTCCGCCAGGAGGGCGTCGGGGAACACCTCCTCCTCCGGGGACTGCTCCAGGAGCCAGTCCAGGTTCTCCTGGAAGACCCGCCGGAGCACCCACTGGGGGATCTCCTCGGTGGAAGGGTACACGGTGTAGATGGCCCCTCCCCGGCCGGGAAGGGATTCCTCCGCCTCCCGACCCTCCCGCCCCACCACCGTGAACTCCCGGGGGTGGAGCTGGCGCCCGTGGAAGAACTTCACCGGTCCCGTCACCAGGATCCGATCCCCCTCCCGGATCTTCCGCTCCAGCCAGGGCTGCCCCGGCCAGGCACAGGTGATCATCCCCGAGTCGTCCTCCAGGACCGCCTGGAAGATCCGGAGGCGGGAGCGGGTGGGGAGGACTCCCCGGGATCGGACCCGGCCCAGGGCCGTGGCATCCATCCCCACCTCCAAGCGGGCCACCGGGACGATGGTGGACGCGTCGTCGTACCGGCGGGGAAGATGGTACAGGAGGTCCCTCGCTGTTCCCAGGGAGAGCTTCCGGAAGGCCTCGGCGCGCTTGGGGCCCACGCCCTTCAGGAACTGGATGGGCCGGTCGAGGTGGGCGTACCCCATGGTGGGCGGCGGGCGGTGAGGGGGCGGGTCCGGCGGCCGGCGGCTCCCCTCAGGCCCCTCCCTCGAAGACCCCGTCCAGGAAGGCCTGGGAATCAAAGCCGTCCAGATCCTCCATCCGCTCCCCGGTCCCCACCATCTTCACGGGGAGGTGGTGCTCCCCCTGGAGGGCCACCACGATCCCGCCCCGGGCGGTGGAATCCATCTTGGCCAGGATGATCCCGGTGAGGGTGACCACCTCGCCGAAGGCCCGGACCTGGGCCAGGGCGTTCTGCCCCACCGTGGCGTCCAGGACGATGAGGGTCTCGTGGGGAGCCCCTTCCAGCCTCCGACGGATGACCCGGTCCACCTTCCGGAGCTCCTCCATGAGTCCCCGGTTCGTGTGGAGTCGTCCCGCCGTGTCCACGATGACCACGTCCACCCCACGGGCCAGGCCGGCCTCCACCGCGTCGTAGGCCACGGCGGCCGGATCTCCCCCCTCCTGCCCCCGGACGAAATCCGCCCCGGCCCTTCGCGCCCACTCCTCCAGCTGGCGAACGGCCCCGGCCCGGTAGGTGTCGGCCGCCGCCACCAGGACCGATCTTCCCTGCTTCACCAGGAAGTGGGCCAGCTTCGCGATGGAGGTGGTCTTCCCCACCCCGTTCACCCCCACCACCAGGTACACGGTGGGACCTTCCCCGGGATTCTCCGCCAGCTCACCGTCGGAGGCGTCCGCCAGGATCCGGGCCACCTCCTCCCGGAGCGCGGTCTTGAGCTGCCCCTCTCCCCGGATCTTCCCGCGCCGGGCCTGGTCCTCCACGTGGTCCACCAGGCGGAGGGTGGCGGGGACCCCGAAATCGGCGGCCAGGAGGCGCTCCTCCAACTGTTCCAGGGACTCGTGATCCATTCCCGCGGAAAGCACACGGACGTCGGTGAGGGCGAGATCCACCACCTTCTGCCAGAGGGACTTCCGCCGTTCGTCCTGCTTCTTGAAGAGTCGCATCGTCGAGGAGGGAGGAGCCTGGGAGATGGAGACCGGTGTCGACCCGAACCGGGGCGGACGATCCGGTGGATCGGCCGGTGGCACGGCCGGTGGATCGGCGGCCCCGGAGCTCCGGCGGGAGGGCGGTCCCGGGAGGCTCCAATCCTAACGGATTTCCCCGGGGGAGGGAGCCGAGGGGCCCACCTCCCGGGTCACCGGAGTCCCGCCCGCCGCCGGAGGGCCCACTCCCCGCAGAGCACCCCAACCAGGAGGAGCCAGGGGAGGGGGTGGCTCCGAAGGGGCCGGCCCACGGGGGTCCGGCCGGGACCCTCCACCGCCGTCCCCATCCGGGACCGGAGCGCCTCCGGGTCTCCGGGGGGGCGGAGGAGGGCGTCCAGGAAGGCCTCCACCTCCACCTCTCCCCGCTCCACCGCTTCCTCTCCTCCCCGGGCCTCCCACCGGTACCGACCCGGGGGGAGGGGGGGGAGGGTGAAGCGCCCTCCGGCGTCCACCTGCGCCACGTCGCGACGGAGCTCCGGGCCGTCGGGATCGTCCTCCAGGGAGCGGAAGGCGACGGACACCTCCTCCCCCTCGAGCCCGGGCGCCTCCCAGGGTTGGGGGCGCCCCCGCTCCATCACCGGGCGCTGGGGCCGGATCCGACCCTCGCCGGCCACCCGGTCCACGGCCAGGAGCCATCCGGTCACCCCGGACCAGAGGTTCCGGTACACCTCCCGGGCCTCCCCGTCCCGGACCCCCCAGCGCCAGAAGTCCTGGGCCAGCGCCACGGCCCGTCGCCCCGCCGCCTCTTCCCGGAGGAGAAGCCCGGGACGGGTCTCCGCTCCCCCGGCCGTACCCCGGAGGAGGAGTGCCGGGACCCCCGTGGGCACCTCGGCCGGGGGAAGGACGCCCCGGAGGGGGGGGAGGCCGGTGAGACCCCGCCCCGCCAGATAGGGGGAGAGGGGAGAGGGGGGTGGCTCCGGGAGCACCGTCCATTCCCCGGAGAGGGGGTTCCCGGTGGAGGTCCCCGCCAGGCCGGCCCCCCCCGGGCCGTGGGGAAGGTGGAGGATCCGGGGATGGGCCTCGACAAGCTGGGCCAGCGCACCCGGGACCGCACCGTCCACCCCGTGGACGACCAGGAGGGCCGCCTCCCGGCCCCGGGCCACCACCTCCGACAGGGTCCGGGCGGTGAGGGCATCCCCGGGAGCCACCAGGGGAAGGAATCGGTCCTCGCCCACCCGGAGGAACCCCTCGCCCATGAGACCCGTGGCCCGCTCCAGGATGGGAAGGAGGGTGCGGGGCTCCCAGTCCGGGCGGACGGAGATCAGGACGATCCCCCCATCGGGGCCCCCCGCCCGCACCACCCGGACCCGGAGGTCGTCGGCCGGAAACGCGTCCCCCTCCAGCTCGACCCGGGCTTCCACCCGGACATCCCCGGAATCGGGGGGGAGCACCAGGGACAGGGGGATGCGGGTGGGGGCGCCCGATCCGGGGAGCGGACGAACCGTCCGGAAGGCCTCGGCCCCGGCCAGTCGCACCTCCACCGAAACCGAGTCCCCCGGACTTCCACCTTCCCCGGCCACCAGGATCGACCCCTCCACGGTGTCCCCCGGGGAGGCCCGCTGGGGGAGGTCGAAGGCGGCCACGGCCGCGTTGCGCACCTCTCCCCCCACCCGCTCCACCCGGACGGGGATGGGCAGCTGGGACAGGGCTTCCTCCAGGGGTCCCAGGGGCCGACGGAGGGGGGAGAGGAGGAGGAGGGAATCGGCCCCCAGCTCCGCCAGCCGGAGGAGGGCGGCTCCCGCCTCGGCAGGGAGCTCGCCGGGAGCGCTCCCCTGGAGGGTGGCCAGGTCCACACCCTCGGGACGGTCCCCCGTGACCCGGGCCAGGCGGTCTCCCGCCCCGGCCCGGAGGGCCGCGACCTCCAGGAGCTCCTCCCAGTGACCCACGCCGTCCGGCGGCCTGGCCAGCAGGGCGGGATCCGCGTCCACCACCGTCCATGCCGCCGCCGCCCTGCGGGCACCTGTGGCGGGGTCCTCCCCCGGAACGGAGGGGTTCCAGACCAGGGCCAGGAGGACCAGGAGCCCCGCCAGTCGGAGGGCCAGGAGGAGCGGACGCTCCCCCACCCTGGGCTCCCGGCGGAGATACAGGAAGGCGGCCGAGCCGAGCCCGGCCGCCCCCAGCACTACCAGTAGGAGGAGGACTCCTCCCGTCACCGCGTCCCGGTTCCGGGCGCGTCAGCCCAGGGGATCACTGGCTCCCCTGGCCGGACCCGGCCTCGCCGGAAGAGCCCTCTCCGGCCTCGGCAGCCGCCTCGCCCCGGGCCATGCGAAGGTCCGGGCCCCTGGCGGCCTGCTCCAGGAGGGCGAAGCGCACGTCCAGCTCGCCGTTCCACCGCTCCATGTACTCCGGAGGGATGGGGTCTCCGGAGGGGATGTCGATGTTCAACGGGTCCACAGGGTTCCCGTTCCGGTGGAGCTCGTAGTGGAGGTGGGGCCCGGTGGCCAGCCCCGTCATCCCCACGTACCCGATGACCTGACCCTGCCGCACCCGGGAGCCCACACGGACATCCGAGGCGAAGCCGTTCAGGTGGGCGTAGCGGGTCATGAAGCCGTTGGCATGCCGGATCTGCACCAGATTCCCGTACCCGCCCTGCACCCCCCGGACCTGGACGGTCCCGTCGGCGGTGGCCCGCACCGGGGTACCGGTGGCGGCCGCGTAATCCACCCCGATGTGGGGGCGGCGCGTGTTCAGGATGGGGTGGAACCGGTTCCGGTTGAAGCGGGAGGAGATCCTGCGGTACTCCAGGGGGGCCCGGAGGAAGGCCCGACGGAGGGACTCCCCGTTCAGGTCGTAGTACCCCCCTTCCCCGTCCTCCCAGAGGTCGAACCAGACCGCGTGGAGGGGAGAGCCGCGGTTGACCAGTTCCGCCGCCAGGATCTTTCCCGTGCGCATGGAGCCATCGGGGCGGACCTGCCGCTCGAAGACGAGGCGGTACTGGTCCCCGGACTGGATCTGCCGGGAGAAGTCCAACTGCCACTGGAAGACCCGGTCCATGAAGTCGATGACCCGGGCCCGGTCGCCCCGGGGCATCTCCTCCAGCGCCGGGTTCAGGACCACGGCGCTCCAGAGGTCCCGGGTGATCTCCCCGGCCACGAAGACGGTGTCGGTCCAGACCGGCGTCTCCACCCTGGCCGAGCGCCAGCCGAACTCGTCCCGCTCCATCCGGACCAGCTCGTCGGGGCTCACCACCACATCCACAC
>JBJHCB010000179.1:0-5811 GCA_050485805.1 Gemmatimonadota bacterium
CACAGGTTGTAGACCGCGGCCCTGCGCATCTCCACGTATCTGGGGTCCGTGAGGTAGTCCCGGGCGGACACCACCTCCACCCCCTCCAGGGCGAAGGGCCATCGCTCGGGGACCTCCACCACCACCCGGGGGATCAAGGGAGCCCTCCCGGACGGGCAAGGCCCGTGCGGGGCCCCAGCACCAGGAAGTTCGCGTCGTAGGTCAGGACGCCCAGGAGGATCGCCCCCAACACCCGCTGCAGGGGCAGGCGGTACCGCTGGGAGCCGGTGAGGGGATTGTCACGGAGGGGGTCGGCGATGAGGACCTCCCGCTCCTCGGGGTCGTAGCCGGCCAGGACCACGAAGTGTCCGGTGGGTACCCCGCGCACGTCGTCGTACCGGAGGCGCTCCGTCCCCGTCTCCCGGGCGCAGCCGTAGAGGTAGGTGGCCGAAAGCCCGGTGAGGATGGGCTTCCCTCCCTTGAGGTGGCGCCGGACCAGCTCGGGGGTGAGCTCTTCGTACCGGATCTCCCCTCCCAGCCGAAGGAACTCCAGGTACGCTTCGGTGGCCACCTGGAGCTTCCCGTCGTGGGGCTTCTCCCCGGCCTGGGCCTGGAGCCGCCCCGAGAGGTCCTCCACCGGGGGATCAAACCAGGACGGATCGAAAACGGTGAGGTTGTAGGTGTAGATGGTGGCGTCGAATCCGTGCCGGAGGGCATGCTGCGCCAGGAAGACGGCCAGGGTGCCGGCGGTGTCCAGCGCCGGCACCTCCGCGATCACCCGCTCCAAGGGAAGCTCCAGCCCGTGGAACCGGTAGACGGCGTGGAGGCAGGTGGGGCCGCAGGTGGTGTCGTCGGGTTGGGAGAGGATCTCGACGACGAGGTCCGAGGGGGACGCCATGGGGCCGGGGGGGAGGACGGGGGAGAGCGCGGACATCGGATCCCGGCGTCTCCTACCCCGGGGGCCCCTCCCCGGTTGCGGCGGGAAGCGCTATCTCCCCTCTCCCACCTTCCCGTCCTCCGCTCCCTCCTCATTCCCCGTTCCTCCTGTCGCCGGATGGGGGTCCACCAACACCACCACCAGGTCCATGACATTGGTCCCCGTGGGGCCGGTGAGGAGGAGGTCGGCGAGGGCGTGGAAGAAGGGGAGGGCGTCGTTCCGACGAAGGGTGTCGGCCGGGTCGAGCCCCAGGGCGCGGGCCCGGGCCACCGTGGAGCCGTCCGCCAGGGCCCCGGCGGCGGGGGTGGGGCCGTCCACCCCATCCGTCCCCAGGGCGGCCACCAGGATCCCGGCGGTGCCCTCCAGCGCCAGGGCGGCTCCCAGCGCCACCTCCTGGTTCCGCCCCCCCCGACCCTGGCCGGTGACGGTGACCGTGGTCTCCCCTCCGAAGACGAGGGCGTGGGGGCGGAGCGGGGGTCCGGGCTGGAGGGTCCCGACGCCTTCCCCTGGGAACTTCTCCAGGGCGGCGCGGGCGCGGGACGCGATGCGGGCGCCCGCCTCCCGCGCCTCGCCGGTGAGGGGGACGGTGTCCACCTCCGCCAGGAAGCCCCGCTCGGTGGCTCCCCGGGCCGCCGCCTCCAGCGCCTGGCGGTTCCCCCCCACGAGCCGCCATTCCACCCCCTGGAAGACGGGGTGCTCCGGGCCCGGTGTCTCGGGACGCCCCCCGTCCCGCCCCGCCTCCAGGTGGGCGCGGACCTCGGGGGGCACTTCCTCCAGGCACCCCCGGTGCCGGAGGACGGCCAGGGCTTCCCCGTAGGTGGTGGGATCGGGGGAGACGGGGCCTGAGGCGATGACCTCCGGGGGGTCCCCCACCACGTCGGAGAGGACGAGGGCCACCACCCGGGCCGGGGCGGCGGCCAGGGCCAGCCCTCCGCCCTTCAACAGGTCCAGGTGCTTCCGGACGGTGTTGAGCTCGCCGATCCCGGCCCCGGACCGGAGGAGGAGTTGGGTGGTCCGCTGGACCGCCTCCAGGGAAATCCCCAGGGGAGGGAGGGTGAGGAGGGCAGAGCCGCCTCCGGAGAGGAGGCAGACGAGGAGATCCCCCTCCCCCAGCTCCCGGGCCAGCTCCAGCGCCGCCCGGGACCCCGCCACGCTTCCCTGGTCCGGGAGGGGGTGACCGCCCACCACCACCCGGAGGCCCTCCCGGGGCTCCGGGACGCCGGACCCTTCCCGGGCGTGGTGGGAATCCCCCGGAGGCACCACCAATACCCCCCCCTGGATGGGGGTCCCCGACCCCGCCAGGGCGCCCCGGGCCATGGCCCGGGCGGCCTTCCCCACCCCCAGGAGGTGGACCTCCCCGGGGACCGGGGGAAGGGGGGCTTCCCGGAGGGCCTTCCGCACCAGCGCCTCCGGCTCCACCGCCGCCAGGGCCTCCTCGAGGCAGCCCCGGACCGCTTCCCGGAGCGTGTGGGACCACCCAGGGGGGGGAGGGGGCCCGGGGGAGGGCGCGTCCGGGAGCCCTCCGATCCGCACCTCCACCCCGGCGGCTACGGCCTCCCCCCGGGGGCGGCCCCCAGGATCCGTTCCACCCGGGCTCGCCACGCGGCGCTGTCGTAGACCTGGGGGTTCACGGTGGTGGGGCCGGGTTCGCCCTTCAGGAAGGCGAGGCCGTTGGCCGCCGTCATCCGGGCCATCCGGTCCCGGGTGTCCCGGCTGGCGCTGGCGATGTGGGGGAGGAGGACGGCGCTCCGAAGCTCGGCGAGACCGGGTTTCATGGCCGGCTCGTCCTCGTAGACGTCCAGCCCCGCCCCGGCGATCCATCCCTCCCGGAGGGCCACCACCAGCGCCTCCTCGTCCACCACGGGCCCCCGGGCCGTGTTGACCAGGATGGCGGTGGGCTTCATGGCCCTGAGCTCCGCCTCCCCGATGAGATGACGCGTCTCCCGGGTGAGGAGGGTGTGGAGGGTCACGAAGTCGCTTCGCTCCAGGAGCTCCGGGAGGTCGGCCCAGGTGACCCGGGCGTCCTCGTCGATGCCTTCCCGGTTGTGGGGGTCGTAGGCCAGGACATCCATGTCGAAGCCCTGCGACCGCTGGGCCACGGCCTGGCCGATCCGGCCGTAGCCCACGATCCCCAGGACCTTCCGACGACCGCTCCCCCCCGGGCTCACATCCATCCCGGTGAACAGGTTCGGTCCCCAGAGGCGGTACCGGCCCTCCACCTGGTAGGCATGGGCCTCGGGGATCCTGCGGGCCGTGGCCATGAGGAGGGCCCAGGCCAGGTCCGCCGTGGTGTCGGTGAGGACCCCGGGCGTGTTCCCCACCGGAATCCCCAGCTCGGTGGCCGCGGCCACGTCCACGTTGTCGAAGCCCACGGCCATCTGCGCCACCCCCAGGAGTTCCGTCCCCGCTTCCAGGATCCCCCGGTCCACCGGCTCGGTGAGGAGGGGGACCAGGAGGTGGCAGTCCTGAACGGCAGCCAGGATGTGGTCGCGGGCGGGGCCTTGGTCCTCCTGCTCCACCAGCACCCGGAGCTCCAGTCCTGCGGCCCGGAGGGGCTCCATCCCCGCCTCGGGGATCCTCCGGGTCACCACCACCACCTTCCCCTTCCTCATGGATCGCCTCCCTGGGTGCCGGGGGGGATGCCGGAGGGCGCGGCTCCGGGACCATCCCCCGGAACGGTGCCCCACCGGTGCGGGACGCCCGTCGTCCCACCGTCCTGGCATCCTCCCATCCTCCGGGGCGCGTGGCAAGGTTGACCCCTGCCGTCCGACGTGCTTCCTTTCATGCGGATGAACGGATTCAACGAAGGTGCCTCCACGGCAACGGAAGTGCGGTCCCACGGGGTCACGGGCTCCGGGGGGGAAGGGCATGGGTCCTCCCTCCCCCTGGGCTCCGTGGTGGATCGCCTGGGCTCCCTGGGGGACCCGACCCGCATGCGGATCCTCCTGGTCCTGGACCGGGGGGAGTTCGCCGTGGGAGAGCTCTGTCAGGCCCTTCAGCTTCCCCAGTCCACCGTGAGCCGGCACCTCCGCACCCTCTCCGAAGCGGGGTGGGTGGCGGCCCGGAGCGAAGGGACGAGCCGGGTCTACCGCCGGGCGTCCCATATGCGCTCCCCCGACGCCCACCTCTGGGAGGTGGTGGGGGAGACCGCCGCCCGGAGCCCCGAGGCCCGGGAGGACCGGGAGCGGGCCGACACCATCCTGGCGGAACGACGCGAGCGGTCCCGCACCTTCTTCCGCTCGGCGGCGGGACGGTGGGACGCCCTTCGCCGCGACCTCTTCGGAGGGCGCACCGATGCCCAGGCCCTGCTGGGGCTTCTGGAGCCGGACTGGCGCGTGGGGGATCTGGGCTGCGGCACCGGGGCCCTTTCCGCCACCCTGGCGCCCTTCGTGGACCGGGTCGTGGCCGTGGACCGGGAGCCGGAGATGCTGGAGGCGGCCTCCCGACGCCTCGAGGGCGTGGAGAACGTGGAGCTCCGCCAGGGCGATCTGGAGGCCCTCCCCGTGGAGGACCAGACGCTGGATGCGGTCTTCGCCCTCCTGGTCTTCCACCTCCTGCCGGAACCCGGGGAGGTCCTCTCGGAGGCCTTCCGGGTCCTCCGTCCCGGGGGACACCTGATCCTCCTGGACATGAGGGCCCACACCCGGGACGAATACCGGGAGGAGATGGGTCACCTCTGGTCGGGCTTCGACCCGCAGGCCATGGAGGGCTGGATGGAGGAGGCGGGCTTCACCGGGGTCCGGGCAACGCCCCTTTCCCCGGATCCCGAAGCCCGTGGTCCCTTGCTGTTCCTGGCCCGGGGGCGGCGGGAATCCGCTCCCGAACTCGCCCAACGCACCGGCCGGGCCCCCTCCCGGGCCCGCGGCGAACCCTAGCCCCTCCCGACGCGCCCGCTGCGCGCCTCATCGACACGAAAGGAGATCATCCATGAGCACCATCCTCACCGAGACCCCCGCCACCGGCGAGACCCCCTCCACCCTGGACCGCCCCCCCTTCAAGGTGAAGGACCTGGGGCAATGGGAACTGGGGCGGGACGAGATCCGCCTGGCGGAGCACGAGATGCCCGGCCTCATGGCCCTCCGGGAGGAGTACGCCGGGCAGAAGCCCCTGGCCGGGGCCAAGATCATGGGCTCCCTCCACATGACGGTGCAGACCGCCGTCCTCATCGAGACCCTCACGGAGCTGGGGGCCGACGTGCGCTGGTGCTCGTGCAACATCTTCTCCACCCAGGACCACGCCGCCGCCGCCGTGGCGGTTGGGCGGGACGGGACGCCCGAGGATCCGAAGGGGATCCCCGTCTTCGCCTGGAAGGGAGAGACGCTGGAGGAGTACTGGTGGTGCACCGAGCAGGCCCTCACCTGGCCCGACGGGAGCGGCCCCAACCTCCTTTTGGACGACGGGGGGGACGCCACCCTCCTGATCCACAAGGGAACGGAGTTCGAGGCCGCCGGGGCCATCCCCGACTTCGACGCCGAGAACGACTCCGAGGAGTGGGGGGTCATCCTGGATCTCCTCCGCCGGACGCTGGCGGAGGACCCGCAGAAGTGGACCCGGGTGGGGCAGGGGATCCGGGGGGTCTCCGAGGAGACCACCACCGGGGTGCACCGCCTCTACGAGATGATGAAGGCGGGGACCCTCCTCTTCCCGGCCATCAACGTGAACGACGCGGTGACCAAGTCCAAGTTCGACAACCTCTACGGGTGCCGGCACTCCCTCACCGACGGGATCCTCCGGGCCACCGACGTCATGCTCTCCGGAAAGGTGGCCGTGGTCTGCGGCTACGGGGACGTGGGGAAGGGATGCGCCCAGTCCCTCCGGGGGCAGGGGGCCCGGGTGATCATCACCGAGATCGACCCCATCTGCGCCCTGCAGGCCGCCATGGAGGGGTACCAGGT
>JBJHCB010000180.1:0-5770 GCA_050485805.1 Gemmatimonadota bacterium
GGGTTGCGGATGATCGACGAGAGTACCCGATACCCCCGGTCCCCGTCTCCCAGGCCGTCCCCGTGGGCCACCAGGGCGCTCCGCCCCGCCAGCCCGAGGCGGACCGGCTTCCGGTGGAAGTGGACCCCGATCTCCCCCTCGAGGTAGGAACCTCCCCACCAGTCATGGTTCCCCCCCACGAAGTCCACGCGGATCCCCGCGTCCACCATCCGGGCCAGAAGGGCCAGGGTCCGGGTGTGCCCCCGGGGGATGACGGAGCCGTACTCGAACCAGAAGTCGAACACGTCCCCATTCAGGACCAGGTGCTTCGTCCGTTCCGCCACCATCTCGAGCCAGCCCCGGAAGGCCTCTGCGCGCTCCGGGTGACCCGCGTCCAGGTGGATGTCGCTGGCCACGAAGGAAGGGGTGGGTGCCATGGCGGCGAAGGTAGTGGGGGAGCGGGGACGGGGGAAGCCGGTCCGCCCAGCGTGTGCCCCCGGGTGCACCCCTCCCTGCGCGGCATCCTCCTCCCTCCCCTCCACCCGCCCGGAGGGAGCCCCCTGTGGGCCCGGTGGGGCGCCACGTTATCTTCCGGGTGGCGGTCGGGCCGACCCCCGCCCCTCCACCCCCATGCCAGAGTTGCCATGCACAGGATGTCGCCCCATGCCCCCAGGGCATGCCCCAGCCCCCGGCCCCGGGACCCCGGGACCCGGGGTCCTTCCCGGCCTGGCACGGGAGGCTTCCGCGCGTTCCCCCGGGGGGTCGCCGGCCTCCTCGTGACCGCGGTCGCCATATGGGGATGCGGAAGCGGCCCCGCGCCCGCACCGGCGCCGGGGATCGATGCCGGCTCCCTCGGCCGACAGGCGGAGCAGGTCTCGGCATTGGACGGTTCGTACCGGATCCTCTTCGACTGGTCGCTGAACGAACCGGGCATGCGACTGCAGGGTCGGGGGGTCGCCCGGGTGGAGGGCCCCTTCCGGGCCCGCCTCGACCTCTTCGCCGCGAATGGCGAGCGGGTGGCCTCCGCGGCGCTGGTGGACGACGATCTGCGCGTCCCCCAGGGGATGGCCGACTTCGTCCCCTCCGCACCCCTCCTCTGGGGAACCCTGGGGGTGTTCCGCCCCGGTCCGTCGGTGCCCAGCGAGGCCTCCCGGTCCGACGGCGATCGGTCCTTCATCCGATACCGGATGGCCGGAGGGGGCGAGATCTCCTACTTCCTCCTGGACCGGCGCCTCAACCGGATGGAGGTGGTCTCCGCCGGCGGGGTCCGGGAGGAGATCCGACTCACCCGGGACCGGGGGGAACGCTTCCCCCGGGAGGCCGTATACCGGCATCATGGTGCAACTCGAGAGCTCCGGCTTGCGCTGGAAACGGTGGAACATGTGGAAGCCTATCCGTCGGACATCTGGGGTCCTCGGCGTTGAGGTCGGGGGGGGGATCCGCCTGGCGATGCTGGCCGCCGGGTTCCTCACCGGGTGCAACTACACCCTCCGGGCCGGGGCGGGACTTCCCTCCCACGTCCGGACCCTGGCCGTCATTCCCTTCGAGAACGAGACGGACCGCTTCGAGGTCTCCCAGGAGCTCTTCGACGCGATCCTCCGGGACCTGCCCCGCTCCTTCGGTGTGCAGACGGCCGGGGAACCGTACGCGGATGCGGTGATCCGGGGTACGGTGAGGCGCTATTCCGTGGACGCCCCCTCCTACCGGTCCGCGGACGAAGGGGCGCAGGTCGTGGAACGGCAGGTGAGTGTGGCGGTGGAGGTGCAGGTGGTGGATCGCGTGAACAACGTCATCCTCTGGGAGGACCGCGCCCTCCAGGCCCGGGGCGAGTTCCTGGAGGCGTCGGAGTTGGAGGAGACGGGGCGGATCATCGCCGTGGATCGCCTCGTGCGGGCCATCATCGACGGCCTCCAGTCCAACTGGTGACCGACCTGCCCCCTCTCCGGCTGGGAACCCGGGGATCCCTCCTGGCCATGACGCAGAGCGGCTGGGTGGCGGACCGGATCCGGGACGCCTCCGGGCGGGAAGTGGAGCTGGTCCACATCCGCACCACCGGGGATCTGGTCCTGGATCGGCCCCTGGCGGAGATCGGCGGACAGGGCCTCTTCACCCGGGAGCTGGACATGGCCCTCCTGGAGGGACGGGTGGATCTGGCCGTCCATTCCCTCAAGGACCTCCCCACCGTCTTCCCCGACGGCCTCGTCCTGGCGGCCGTTCCCGAGCGGGAGGACCCGCGGGACGTTCTCATCGGCCCCCAGGGGGCGGCCCTCACCTTCCAGGGCCTTCCCCCCCGGGCCCGGGTGGGGACCGGATCCCTCCGCAGGCAGGCCCTCGCCCGGGCCCACCGTCCGGACCTCCGGGTGGAGGGAATCCGGGGGAACCTGGACACCCGTCTGTCGAAAGTGGATTCCGGGGAGTTCGATGCCATCTTCCTGGCCGCAGCCGGGGTCCGCCGCCTGGGCTGGGGAGAGCGGATCTCGGAAGCCATGGACCCGGCCGCGTGGCCGCCGGCCCCGGGTCAGGGCGCCCTGGCCCTGGTGGTCCGGGCCGGGGACCGGGCGGCCACCGGCGGCTGGGTGGGTGCCCTCCATCATCCCGCCACGGCGGCAGCCGTTGCGGCGGAACGCCACCTCCTCCACACCCTGGAGGCCGGGTGTCAGCTCCCGGTGGCCGCCCTGGGTCTCCCCTTCGAGGGGGGACTTCGGCTTCGGGCCATGGTGGCGGCGCCGGACGGGAAGCGGGTGGTCCGCGGGGAGATGGGCGGGAGGCTGGAGGACCCCGAGGGTCTGGGAGAAGAGCTCGCCCGGCTCCTCCTCTCCCGTGGAGCGGACCGGATCCTTTCCGATGTCCGCGCTGCGATCGCGGCCCGCTCCGGAGGGGAGGGATGACCCGGATCGACGGCCGACGGGACGACGAGCTCCGGATCGTCTCCCTGGAACCGGGTTGGGCCCCCAACGCCGAGGGGTCCTGTCTCATCTCCGCGGGAGGCACCCGGGTCCTCTGCGCGGCCTCGGTGGAGGAGCGGGTGCCGGCCTGGCGGGAGGCCAGCGGGAAGGGATGGGTCACGGGGGAGTATGCCATGCTCCCCCGAAGCACCCACACCCGGACCTCCCGCGAGAGGGATGGGCTCAAGGGGCGTACCCAGGAGATCCAGCGCCTCATCGGACGGGCGCTCCGGTCGGTCACCGACCTGGCGGGGCTCGGGCCCCGGACGATCACCCTGGACTGCGACGTGCTCCAGGCCGACGGGGGAACCCGCACCGCGGCCATCACCGGTGGCTGGGTCGCCCTCTACCTGGCCTGTGAGCGGATGGTGACGGAAGGACGCATCCCCCGGAACCCCGTGACGGAGGAGGTGGCCGCCGTGAGCGTGGGGCTCGTGGAGGGACGGCCCCTCCTGGATCTGGCCTATCGGGAGGACGTGGCCGCCCAGGTCGACCTGAACGTGGTGGCGTCGGCCTCTGGGGGGATCGTGGAGGTCCAGGGGACGGCGGAGGGGGATCCCTTCCGACGGGAGGAGTTGGATGCCCTGCTGGACCTTGCCCTGGCGGGCGTGGTCCGACTCTCCGGGCTGCAGCGGGCCGCGGTGGATGGGAGCGGGGGGAAGCCCGCAGGAGGGGCGGAGGCGAGGGCGCAGGGATGAAGGTGCTGGTCGCCACCCGGAGCGCACACAAGCTCCGGGAGATCCGGACCATCCTCCGGGAGATCCCCGCCCTCGCCCTCGTGTCCCCGGACCAGGTGGGCCTGGCGCCCCAGCCCGAGGAGGAGGGGATCGAGGTCGGGGAGACCTTCGAGGAGAATGCGCGGGCGAAGGCGCGCTGGTTCCACGAACGGACCGGTCTGCCGACCCTGGCCGACGACTCCGGCCTGGTGGTGGACGCCCTCGACGGGCGGCCGGGGGTCCACTCCAAGCGGTTTGCTCCCGCCGGGGAGGGCCTGGACGGAGAGGCGAGGGATGAAGCGAACAATCTCCATCTGCTGGACCTCCTGGCGGACCTTCCCCTCCCCCGTCGAACGGGACGGTATGTCTGTGTCGCCGTCCTCTACCGGAGCCCGGGGGACGAAGTGGTGGTCCAAGGGGAGGCCGAGGGGCTCATCCTGGGTCGCCCGCGGGGGTGGGAGGGGTTCGGCTACGACCCCCTTTTCCTGGACCCTGCCTCCGGGAGGTCGTTCGCCGAACTCTCCCCGGAGGAGAAGGACGAGCGGAGCCATCGGGGGCGGGCCTTTCGCGCCCTGGAGCGGCACCTGCGTGGGGAAGCCGGGTAGGGCAACCCCATGCGTCAACCGGACCCGTCGATCCATCCTGCCGAACTCGGTCCGTCCCCCGACTCCTCCCATCTGCGGATTCGTTGGGGGGACGACCACGTCTCCGACTTCCCTCCGCGCTACCTCCGCATCACCTGTCCCTGCGCCGGGTGCGTCGACGAGTTCACCGGGGAGCGGATCCTGGATGCGGACTCGGTACCGGAGGGGATCCATCCCCTCGCCATCCACTATGTGGGACGGTATGCCATCCGTTTCGACTGGAGCGATGGACACGGTACGGGGATCTTCCCCTTCGACTACCTGAGGCGCCTCTGCCCCTGTCCTCCCTGTGGGGCGGACCGGCCCTCCACACCATCCCATCCCTCTGACCCGGGAGTCCCGACATGACCGTTTCCCGCGCGATCCTGCTGGTCCTCGCCCTCTTCCTGGTGCCCGGTGTGCTCCACGCCGCGGGCCCCGGACCCGACGGGATTCCCGTACCGGGCGGACTCGAGCTGACGGAGCCCGATGCCGTGGGAGCGGCATCCCTCCTCCGGCCCACCACTCCACTCCCCGCGGCGGCCTCTCTTCCCGCCACCTCGAGCCCCGGTTGGTCCCATGAGTTGCAGGGGGACGCGCCGGTGCCGTTCCAGGACAGGGGGACGCGGCGCAGCGGGCTCGCCCTGGTGGCCACCGGAGCCACCCTTCTCGTCGGAGGGTCCTTCATCGATGGATCGGCTGGGAGCGTGGTGATGGTGAGCGGCGTCCTCATCGCCGCCCTGGGCGTCTACCGAATGCTCTGAGGGGCGGGCCGGGACCGCCCCACCCCCTACTGCGCGGATGGGCGCACGGCTATCTTCGCCGGAACGGGGCGTGGCGCAGCCCGGTAGCGCGCCTGCTTTGGGAGCAGGAGGTCCCGGGTTCGAATCCCGGCGCCCCGATTGAGCCGTGGGGGATCCAGCCCCCGACGTGGAAGGTCCTCCCGAGCAGGAGGGCCTTCTCGTCGTCTGGCCCCCGTGGTGACCTGGCTCCTCCATCAGTTCGGGATGTTCTTTCGGTCCCGACCCCGTCACGGGGCGAGGGGGACGGGACATGTTGACACGTCCCGCGACCCCGCCTAGACTCTCCCGGATCGCTCGTGGGTCGGCCGCGGAAAGCGGTCGGCGACTCGGCTGGAGGGGACCGGGGTTTCTCCGGTCCACCCCCGATCGCCGGCCCTGCCGAGGTGGCCGACTCCCGTCGCCCGGACAGCGGGCGACAGCCCAACGCGGGGGCAGGATCCGCGGAGCAGAGGAGTTGTCGGCGGGTTCGATCCTCGTCTCCGTTCGACGGACTCGCGAAGCACAGGGAGCAGGGAAGATGCGTACCACCGGGACGGTGAAGTGGTTCAACGATGCGAAGGGGTTCGGGTTCATCACTCCGGACGAGGGGGACCGGGACTGCTTCGTCCATCACAGCGCCATCCAGGCCGAGGGCTTCCGCTCTCTGTCCGAGGGGGAGCGGGTCGAGTTCGAGCTGGTCCAGGGCCAGAAGGGTCCTGCTGCGG
>JBJHCB010000181.1:0-1063 GCA_050485805.1 Gemmatimonadota bacterium
GTGGTGGACCTCCTGGCGGAGCGCCGCCTCCAGCACGGCGTGCTGGGGATGATCCAGCGGGGGCTCCTCCGGTCGGCCCACGACTGCGCCGAGGGGGGGCTCGCCTTTGCCCTCCTCGAGTCGGCGCTGGGGGAGGGGGAGGCCCCCTTCGGGGTGGACGTGGAGCTCCACGACCGTCTGGCCCCCGTGGCCCTCTTCTTCGGAGAGAGCACCGGCCGGGTGGTGGTCTCCTGCGCCCCCGAGGACGAGGAGGAGGTGCTGGAGGCGGCCCGGGGCTTCGGGGTCCCGGTCCGGGTCCTGGGGAAGGTGGGAGGTCGGGACGGGGGGTTCTCGCTGCGCTCCCCCCGTGGTAGCCTTCAGGTGGAGATGACGGCCCTGGCGGAGCGGTACTTCGGTACCCTTCCCGCCCTCATGGATGGTGCTGAGCCGGCAGCGGGCGCCGGAGCGCTGGAGGAACGGTGAGTCGAGGCGGACGAAGGTTGGAACTGCCGCGGGTGGGCCCGGGAAGGGGCGCGCCCAGGGCCGGGGCCCGGGACATCCTCACCTCCGAGCTGGACCCCCTTCCCCGGGAGGAGTGCGGGGTCTTCGGGGTCTCGGGGATCCCGGGTGCATCGGAGCTCGCCTTCCTGGGCCTGTACGCCCTCCAGCACCGGGGTCAGGAGTCGGGAGGGATCTGCGCCGTGGACGCCGACGGCACGGCCCGGGTCCGGAAGGGGCTGGGCCTGGTGGCGGACATCTTCAGCGCCGACGACCTGAACCAGCTCCCGGGCGAGACGGCGGTGGGCCATGTGCGCTATTCCACGGCCGGGGGGAGCCGGATCCAGAACGCCCAACCCATCGTGGTGCGGTACGCCAAGGGGGACCTGGCCATCGCCCACAACGGGAACCTGACCAACGGCACCGAGCTCCGGAACCGGCTCGTGGACGAAGGGGCCCTCTTCCAGACCACCTCCGACTCGGAGGTCATGGTCCACCTCATCGCCCGCTCCCGCCACGAATCGGTGGAGGGACAGATCGACGACGCCCTCTCCCAGCTGGAGGGGGCGTTCTCCGTGGTCATGAC
>JBJHCB010000181.1:1073-5725 GCA_050485805.1 Gemmatimonadota bacterium
GGTCATGACGGTGGGCGAGACCCTCTTCGCCGCCGTGGACCCCCGGGGCTTCCGACCCCTGGTCCTGGGGCGGAAGGGCTCGGGGCACGTGGTGGCGTCGGAGACCTGCGCCCTGGACATCATCGACGCCGAGTTCGTCCGGGACATCGAGCCCGGGGAGGTCCTCCGGATCCAGGGGCCCCGGGTGGACCAGCTCCGGAGCCTCCCCCCGGTGCCCCAGAAGGCCCCCTGCGTCTTCGAACTCGTCTACTTCGCCCGCCCCGACTCCCGGCTCTGGGGGGCCAGCGTGGACCGGGCGCGGCGGGCCTTCGGACGGCGTCTCGCCGAGGAGCATCCCACCGAGGCGGATTGCGTCTTCGCCGTTCCCGACTCCGCCAACTCCGCGGCGCTGGGGTACGCCGAGGCCAGCGGGATCCCCTACGAGCTGGGGCTCCTCCGGAACCACTACGTGGGGCGGACCTTCATCAAGCCCTCCCAGGCGGACCGGGACTTCGGGGCCCGGATGAAGTACAACCCCGTCCGGGAGGTGGTGCGGGGCCGGCGGGTGGTGGTGGTGGACGACTCCCTGGTCCGGGGGACCACCTCCACCTCCCTTGTGAAGTTCCTCCGGGCGGCAGGGGCGAAGGAGGTCCACTTCCGCATCGCCTCCCCCCCGGTGACCCACCCCTGCTTCTACGGGATCGACATGCCGTCGAAGGAGGAGCTCGTGGGGTCGGCCCACTCGGTGGACGAGATCCGGGAGCTCCTGGGGGTGGACTCCCTGGGGTACCTCTCCCTGGAGGGGATGCTGGAGTGCGTGGAGGACTTCGGTCCCTTCTGCGATGCCTGCTTCTCGGGGAACTACTCCGCCCCGCTGGTGGACGCAGAGCGGGGGCTGGCCTCCCTGGTGAACCCGCCGGGTTGCTGACCCGGTGACGGTCGGACCCGACCCCGGGGGAATGCCCCCGACGGAAACGGACCCCTCCCTCCGGGCCCGCCTCCAGGCCCTCCCCAAGGCGGAGCTCCACGTCCACCTGGACGGGAGCCTACGGCCCGCCACCCTGCTGGAGTTGGCGCGGGAGGCGGGCTCGGTGCTCCCGGCGGCGGAGGCCGGCGCCCTGGCGGAGGCCATGCGGGCCGACGACGCCTCGGACCTCCCGGCGTACCTCGCCCGCTTCGAGACCACCCTGGCCGTGATGCAGAGCGCGGGGGCGCTGGAGCGGATCACCCGGGAGCTGGCCGAGGACCATGCCGCCGAAGGGGTCCGCTACGTGGAGATCCGGTATTCGCCGGTCCTCCACACCCGGGAAGGGCTCACCCTGGAGGAGGCGGTGGAGGCCCCCCTCCGGGGACTCCGGGCAGCCGAGGCGGCCACCGGGATCCGGGGCGCCCTCATCGTGTGCGGCCTCCGGACCCTGGCGCCGGCGGTGTCGGTGGAGTTGGCCGAGCTGGCGGTGGCCTTCCGGGATCGGGGGGTGGTGGCCTTCGACCTGGCCGGCGCGGAGGCAGGGTACCCTGCGGAGAAGCACGGCCAGGCGTTCCGGGTGGCCCGGGACGCAAACCTGGCGGTGACCATCCACGCCGGGGAGGCGTGGGGTGCCGACTCCATCCACCAGGCCCTGCATCGCTGCGGCGCGAACCGCATCGGTCACGGGACCCGCCTCCAGGAAGACCCGGAGCTGGAGCGGTGGGTCCGGGACTTCCGGATCCCCCTGGAGATCTGCCTCACCTGCAACGTCCAGACCCGGGTCGCCTCCTCCCTGGCCACCCACCCCGTGCGCCGCTACCTGGACCGGGGGATCGTGCTCACCCTGTGTACCGACAACCGCCTCATGTCCGGGGTGAGCCTGGTGGACGAGTACGCCCGGGCCGCGGTCCACCTGGGCTTCACCTGGGAGGAGCTCACCCGGGTCGCCCGCATGGGCTTCGAGGGGGCCTTCCTCCCCTGGGAGGAGAAGCGCCGACTCCTGGCCGCCTTCGACGCCGAGGTGGCGGCCACACCCTGAGAGTGGGCGTCAGGGTGGGCGTCAGGGTGGGCGTCTGGGTGAGCGTGGGGGTAGGCCTCAGGGCACCACCACCTCGATCCCCCCCGACTCCCCGGTGAGGAGGGCCATCCCCTGGGAATCCACCCCCACGGCCACGAGGCGCACCGTGCCCGGGGGAAGGTGGGCCGGGGGTTCCCAGGAGAAGCTCCAGCGCCACTCCCGTCCCTCGGGACCCGATCCCACGCTCTCCACCTCGCCGTCCAGCTCCACCGCCATCCAGTGGTGCACACCGCCCACCACCGCCAGGAGGTGGACGGCCTCGAAGGGGCGCCCCGTCCCCTCCGCCGCCCCCCGGGACCGGGCCGTCACCTCCAGGGTCCCGGGCGCCGTGTCTCCGCAGTCCGAGCCCACCCGGCAGACCCGACTTCCCTCGGCGTCCACCTCCCAGCGTCCCACCCCCTCACTCCCTCGCGCGAACACGGAGAAGCTCCGGAGGGGGAAGGCCGAGGATCCGGGGATGGGCGTGGGAGCCACGGCCCTCTGCCCGGCGGCGTCCACCGCCTCCGCCTCCACCTCCACCGCCGGTCGGGGCGCGCCGTCGGGGACCCCCCCGGACACCTCCTCCAGCCCCACCACGAAGGGGAAGCGGACCACGAAGGACGCCTCGGGGACCACCGGAGCCTGGAAGGGTGTCCCCAGGGGCTCCGGCGGCGCGAAGGGAAGGGCCGGGCCATTCCCCCCGCCGAACCGGAGCCGGACCTGTCCCAGGTGGAGATCCACGTCGTCCCGGGCCACCGAGGCGAAGGAGCGGACCGTGCCCCCCACCAGGGGAGTGGGAAGGGAGGCGGCCTCCACCTCCGGGGGTTGGGTGTCCCTCAGGACCCGCGCCACCACCTCACCGGAGCGATTCCCTCCCCGGTCCAGCACCCGGCCCCGGAAGACCAGGTACCCCGGGGAGGCGGAGGGAACGTTCCACACCAGGGTCCCGGAGATGGGCTCACAGGGTCCCGGTCCCGGAACGACGCAGGCCTCCTCACCCTGCACGCCCGGGGCCTCACGGCGCACCGTTCCCCGGACCGGGGTGGACCCCAGGCCGCTGGCCCCTCCGTCGGCGGAGAGAACCCAGCGGGCCCCGGCAGGAGGGTTCACGGCGGTGCGCCCGAGCCCCGCCCCGTCCGGGTCCAGCTCCGCCAGCGGCGGGGCGCGGTCCACCCCGAAGACGGCGCCCCGGGCGTTCCCCAGGGGATTCCCGTCCCCGGGTTCCAGCGGGACCAGCCGCCGGTTTTCGAGGGCATCGGTGAGCACCGCCACGGCCCGATATTCCGCATTCCCGGAGGTGGCCTCCAGATGGCCGCCCCGGGAGAGGGGGGGGAGCTCCGCCACCGCCTCGTCCTCGAGGTCGGCGGCCCCGGCGTGGAAGGTCACCTCCACGCCCCCCACGCCCCGGTCCTCCACCTCGCCCAGGGCCGAGGCGAAGGGGAAGGCCGCCCCCACCCAGTTCTGCAGGCAGCAGTCGTGCCCCGTGGAGGCCCGGGGGAGGACGAAGGAAGTGGGCTCCGGCGGCCGGAGGTCCAGGTGGAGGCCCTCCTCCAGGGGGATGGGGAGTCCGGGAACCAGACCCCCGTCGGCATATCGGGCGGTGGTGACGCGCAGGGCGTCCCCGCCGTCGGAGGTGGTCTGGTATCCGGCCAGGGATCCGGAGGCCCCCGGAGTCGCGGGGAAACGGGCGGTGAAGGGGCTCTGCCCCAGGACACTCACCTCCGCCACGGAGGCCCCCCCCGGGGTGTGGAGCTCCACCACGGCGGAGGTGACCTCGCGCCCCGGCGAGTAGACCACGGGAAGGAGTCGAACCGAGAGCTCCCCGCCCCACCAGCGGACGCCTTCCGGGTCCGCCACCGGTCCCCGGCTCCCCTCGGTCCGGGCCGTGAAGGTGTCCGGGTTCCGGAGGGTGATGGGGACGGAGGCGGTCCAGGCGGCGGGCCCCCCTTCCCGGGTGGCCAGGCGGAGGGAGAGGAGGGTGTCGCCGTTCCGGAGGAAGGGGATTCCCGTCTCGGGGTCGAAGGCGGCGGTGTTCACCGGGAGGACCAGGTCCACGGGGGATCCGGCGGCCTCCCCGGCCTCTCCCCCCACCGCCACCCCCTGGCCGAAGGTCTGCTTGGCCATCACCCGGTCTCCCACCAGCACCATGAGGGAGTCGGGCGTGTCCTCTCCCCGGTCCAGGGTCACCGTCACCTCCACGAGCCCCCGGACATCGGAGGGGTCCAGGGGGACGGACTCTCCGGAGGGCAGGCGTCGGACCATGGACCGGATCACCGCCGAGGCGGTGACCTCGGACCGCCCGTCGAAGGTGACCACCTGGTCCTGCCCGGTGGTGAGCTCCACCGTGGTCCGGGTGGACGGGAAGGTCAGGAAGGACGGGATGCCCGTGATCTCCACCTCGTAGAGCCCGGCCCGGAGCCCGGGGAAGGCGAAGGCTCCCTGGGCATCGGTCTGGCTGGAGAGGGAGGCCGCCCCCCGAAGGAGGACGTTCACCCCCCCCACCCCCCGTCCCCCGGAGGTCACCGTCCCGGAGATGGAGGCGGTCCGGATGAAGTTCCCCTGGAAGTCCACGGTGACGGTGCCTCCCTCGGCGACCACCGCGGACCGGGAGGTGGCCGGGAAGGTCGCGTCCGGCGGAGCGCCCCGGAT
>JBJHCB010000182.1:0-5714 GCA_050485805.1 Gemmatimonadota bacterium
GGTGGATGGGATCCCTGGGGAGCGCCGGGACCGGGGCCCTCCTCCTCTCCCTGGCCGCGCTGGCCGGAACCCTCTCCGTCTCCACCCAGGGGTACCGGGCCCTCACCCTGGAGGAGGTGGCGGCCACCGTCACCACCGTCCCCACCGGGCCTCAGGCCTTCCAGGCCTACGTGGAGTTCCCCGATGGGCGGGAGGCGACCTTCCATGTGGCCGGGGACCAGCTCCTGGTGGATGCCCACATCCTCAAGTGGCACCCCCTGGCCAACCTCATGGGAGTCCACACCTGGTACGAGCTGGATCGCCTCACGGGCCGCTACGAGGACATCGGGGATGAGCGGGCGGCCCCCCGCACCGTCCACTCCCTGAAGGCCGAGAAGCCGGCGGACCTCTTCCATCTGGCCCGCCGCTATTCCCTCCTCGCCCTCCTGGTGGACACGGAGTACGGGTCCGCCACCTACATCCGGGTGGATCGCCCGGCCCGCTTCGAGATCCGGGTCTCCACCACCGGCCTCCTGGTCCGGGAGGTGGGGAACGGCTGGGGGGATTCCGGGGGCTGACGGCGCCGGACTACACGTGCCCGCTCTGGCCGTCCCCGCGCTGGCCGTCCCCGCTCCGGCGGCCCTTCGGGGCCGGATCCCGGGCATCCGGATCCCCGTCCCCGGGTCCGTGGACCGAGGGGGCCCCGGCCAGGGAGCCGGCGGTGGCCGGATCCCCCTCCTCGTCGGGGGTGGGCGCCTCTCCCCGGTCCGCCTGGCTCCGGAGGGCCTCCAGCGCCGCCACCCGCCGCTCCCGTAGACGATCCGCCTGGAGGATCAACGGAGGGGCCACCCGCACCGAGCACTCCTCCGCAGGGAGCGGGCATCGCTCGCAGGTGAGCCCCACCTTCCGGCGCCGGACCTCGGGGTCGTCCCAGAAGCGGACCCGTTTCCGGAACCCGTCGTCCATGAGGAGACCCAGGGTGATGCAGGTGTTCACCCCTCCCTGCAGGAAGAGGGGCCGGGCGGCGGAGATGACGAAGAACTCCACCCCCTCGGGGGCGAAATGGGCCCGCTCCCCCCGGATCTCCGGGACCTGGCCCCCTCCCCCCGGCTCGCCCCGTTCCCCGATCTCCCGGAGGAGCTGGAGGGCGACCCATCGCCGGCAGTAGTGCTCCCGGGACCCCACCCCCCGGGGCGTGGCCACCCCGGACAGGTTCAGGACCTTGGTGAGCTGGTAGTCCGCGGAGCCCGCCGCGTTCTGGAAGCGCATGAAGTAGAGGCGCTGGATCCCCAGGCGAGCGGGGAGGAGCTGACTGAGGCGGTAGGCGAAGGTCTCCGGTGTGGCGTCGAAGCGCTCCATCATCTCCAGATAGGCGCCGGCGTCCCACCGTCGCCGCCGGAAGAACGCCTCCAGCGCGCCCACCAGCTCCTCCTCCTCGATGAGGAGGGCGCCGGAGAAGTACGAGGCCTTGAAGTTGTTCAGGATCTCGTCGAAGGACTCCACCCGGACCCACGAGGAGGTCTCGGGCCGGGCGGAGAGCCCCAGGACCCGGAAGCCGATCTCCCGTCCGAAGACGAAGGCCCGCTGGGTGGAGCTCAGCGAGGGATGGACCAGGAGGCGGGGGCGGGGGCCGTCGATGAACACGGTCCGGAGCCCGGAAAGCTCGGGATCCCTGGCCAGGGTCCGGTCGTCGATGACGTAGCCGTGCTCCTCCTCCAGCTCCCGCTTGAGGCGGAGCGGGCCCGGGTTGCCGTTGCCCCACCCCCGGCTGCGCCGGAGCTCCGCCGCCGCCGCCTCCAGCTCGGGGAAGTAGTTGTCATGCAGGCGCTGGTAGGACCGGAGGGCGGCGAAGAGGAACTGCTCCACGTTCATGTCGTAGGAGCGCCCGATCTCCAGGAAGGTCTGGAGGAAGGCCGCCGACTTGAGGGGGTCGTCGGAGACGAGTCCCAGGAGCTGGGTGATGTCCACCCCGAACAGGTCAAAGGGGAATTCCTGGAGGAACTCGGAGTGGAACAGGGGCTCCAGGGCGTCCAACTCCCCCCCCAGCTGCGCCGACACCAGCTCGTCGTAGCCCACCCCCAGCCCCTCGGCCAGGCGGAGGAGGACGTCGGGTTTGGGGTACTTCCGACCGTTCTCGATCTCGCTCATGTAGGAGACGGAGAGCCCGCATCGCCTGGCCAGTTCGGAGAGGGATTCGCTGCGCCCCTGGCGGAGACTCTTCACCTTGAGCCCCAGGATGAGGCGGAGGTTGTCGGGGGTGATGCTCATGGGGGAGGGGGTGTGAAGCCCCTTGGGAGGCGGGGCCCCGGGTGGGAGGGCACAGGGAACCGCGTGCCCCGGTGGAAGGAGGGTACCGGAAAGGGGAGCGCGGGGCCAGGGAGGGTCTCCCCGGGCACCGTGTCCTTGCTTACCATCCCCGGGGAGCCTACCGTCAGGAGGGGAATCCGGCGCCTCCGGGGCGACCGGGCTCTCTCGGGATACGGGGGCCTTCGGGGCGCCCCGGAAGGGATCCAGCGGGCCCTGTCCCCGACCTCCGGGACGAGGCGGGTGCCCCAGTCCGGGAGGTCCACCATGGTCGTGGGTACGAGCGCCGAGCAGGACAGGGGTACCGTTGTGGGGAAGGGAGTCAGCGCGCTCCTCCTCCTCCTCTTCCTGGCCGTCCCCGGGATGGCCCAGGAGCCGCCCACGGCGGACCCCCAGGTCCCCGGGGTGGATCGTCCCACCTCCCTCTCGGTGTGGAAGGGTCCCCCGGGCACCAAGGTGACGGTGAAGGGAGAGTACCTTCCCGCCATCACCCCGGTGCACGTGGCCCTGGGCGGGACCCGTGCGGGCTTCGAGGCCCTGACCCTGGCCCTCACCAGCCGGTGGGGAGAGCTGGAGGAGACGGTGGAGGTCCCCGAGTGGGCCCGACGGGACCGGGCCCACCGATTCATCATCTTCGACGCCTACTTCGCTCCCCTGGCCACCACGGCCCTCTTCCACGTCACCGGTCCCGACGGCTCCATCCTCCGCATCGGTCGGGTCGAGGAGATGGGGGAGGGGTGTGTGCTGGTGCAAGGCGACGACGACGAGCGCTACAGCGTGGAGGGCGGGGGACTGGAAGGGACCTCCGTGGGGGATCGGGTGGAGTTCGAGGCCGTGATCCTGGAGTCGGAGCCCTGCGTCGAAGGGATCCCGGTGGCGGTACGGGAGTTCCTGCCCCTGCCCACGCCCCGCGCTCCCTGAGCCGTCGGGGCAGCCGGCCCCGTTCGCGCCGGAGCCAGCGAAATTTCGCGGCCCCCGGAGAGGGGGGGCGGATCCGTTCAACGTCATTCAAGGCAACCACTTGACCGGGGTCGCAACCCCCGGTTCGTTCCCGCGTGAGGACGGGAGCCTTTTCCCCGGCTCCGAAAGGTGTTACTAGAACAACACAATCCACGGTCATCCCTGTCGGGTACCGGCCCCCCTGAACCCCGGGGGCAGGTGCCCGTTGGCACATCCCCCGGAGGCCTCGGGCCGAGGCGGGGGGAGGGAGAGACCCCGACGGTGACCGGCCCAGGCCGGTTCCAACCCAGGGAGGGGAGATGGGCAGCGGACGGCAGGCGGGAGCGGGAGGGGGGGAGGAGGGACAACGTCGCGGTCGGGAGACGCACACGGGAGGTCCCCGATGACGGCCACCTTCCCCCGGACGGACTGGATCTGGAGGGATGGGGAGTTCATCCGGTGGGATGACGCCCGCATCCACGTCATGTCCCACGTGGTCCACTACGGCTCCTCCATCTTCGAGGGGATCCGGAGCTACGCCACGGAGCGGGGCCCGGCGGTCCTCCGCCTCCAGGACCACATGAAGCGCTTCGGGCACTCCGCCCGGATCTACCGGATGGACCTTGGGTTCTCCCGGGAGGAGTTGGAGGCCGCTTGCCTCGAGCTCATCCGCCGGAACGAGGTGGAGGCCTGCTACCTCCGGCCCCTGGCCTTCCGGGGGGTGGGAGCAGCGGGCGTCGACCCACGGGCCAGCCCGGTCCACACCTTCCTGATCTGCTGGCCCTGGGGGGCCTACCTGGGGTCCGAGGCGCTGGAGCAGGGGGTGGATGTCTGCGTCTCCTCGTGGAGCCGACCCGCCCCCAACACGAACCCCACGCTGGCCAAGGCCGGCGGCCACTACGTGAACGGCCAGCTCATGAAGATGGAGGCCGGGGTGAACGGGTACTCCGAGGCCATCGGACTCAGCCCCAACGGCCTGGTGAGCGAGGGGAGTGGCCAGAACCTCTTCCTGGTGCGGAACGGGGCCCTCATCACCCCCCGGGTGGACGGGTCCATGCTCTCGGGGATCACCCGGGACTGCATCATGACCCTGGCCCGGGACGAGGGGATCCCCGTCCTGGAGGAGATGGTCCCCCGGGAGGCCCTCTACACCTCCGACGAGCTCTTCTTCAGCGGGACCGCCGCCGAGGTGACGCCCATCCGGAGCGTGGACCGGGTCCAGGTGGGAGAGGGGCGCCCCGGCCCGGTCACCCGCACCCTCCAGAGGGCCATCCTGGACGTGGCCCATGGCCGGCGTCCGGATCGGCACGGTTGGCTCACCTACGCGCACCCGGAAGCCAGCGGAGACCTCTCGACACCGGAGTCCGTCGCCGACGGGACGGTGGCGGCGGCCCGGGGGGCCGGCGCGCCCTGACCCTGGAGGCCCGGGGGAGCGGGCACAGCCCCCCCCGGGCCATCCCCCTGGGCAGCGAGCCCCGGGGATGCACCGATCCTCCCCTCCCATGGGGGCCCATGCCGTCAGACCCTCGTACCTCGGCTCCCCCGGGAGACGGGGGTGTGGGATCCTCCCCGGGCCCCCGCCCCTCCCTGATCCTGGTGCGGGAGTGGGACCAGTCCATGGCGTCGAGCCGGTGCTGTGGGCGGGGGGACGGCGACTTCCTCTTCGGGTCCCCGGAGCTGGGCTTCCCGGAGCGGCGGGAGCAGATGGAGGGGGCCGGGGTCCTCTACCGGGCGGTGCAGGCGCGCTTCGGGGAGGCGGTGGAGCTCCGGATCGTGGATCCCCGGAACTTCGTCACCCTGTACCCCCTCCTGGTCCGGGACGTGATCCGCTTCCGGGTTCCCTTCCGGGAGGCCCTCACCACCCTCTCGGGCTTCCCGGTGAACGCCGTCATCCTGAACGGGCGGATCCGGAGCCGGGGGGAGTGGCCCGACGCCGAATGGCTCACCCTTCACGTGGCTGCGGCGGTGCGGGACGCCCGCGGCGGCCGGAGCTCGCCATGACCGCCTCCCGCCTCGCCCCACGGACCCTCCCCCTCTTCCGCTTCCTCCTCCCGGGGCTCCTGGCCCCGGCCCTCTTCGTCACCCCGGCCCTGGCCGTGGCCCAGGACATCGCTTCCGCCCAGGACCCCGCCGCCGCCCAGGTCACCCCCTTCCAGGTCCCCGGCCTCCAGGGTCCGGTGGAGATCCTGGTGGACCGCTGGGGGATCCCCCACATCTACGCGGAGACGGAGGCGGACCTCTTCTTCGCCCAGGGATGGAACGCCGCCCGGGACCGCCTCTTCCAGTTGGAGATCTGGCGCCGGCAGGCCACGGGGACGGTGGCGGAGATCCTGGGTCCCCGGGAGATCCCCCGGGACCACGGGGCCCGCCTCTTCCGCTTCCGGGGGGACATGGAGGCGGAGCTCCGCCACTACCACCCCCGGGGCCCGGAGATCGTCTCCGCCTTCGTGGCGGGGATCAACGCCTACATCGAGGGGACCCGGCGGGACCCC
>JBJHCB010000183.1:0-5709 GCA_050485805.1 Gemmatimonadota bacterium
GAGGTCCCCCATCACCGGCGCCTCACGAACCTGGGGACCTTCCGGGCCTACCTGGCCGCCTACCTCCGGTCCCACCCGGGGATCCACCAGGACATGATCCTCATGGTGCGGCAGCTCCCTCCGGGCCCGGAAGGGATCCCCATCGAGGTCTACGGGTTCACCCATGACACGCGGTGGGGCGTGTACGAGGGGATCCAGGGCGATCTCTTCGATCACATCCTGGCCGTGATCCCCGAGTTCGGGCTCCGGGTCTTCCAGAAGCCGTCGGGCTCGGAACTCCTGCAGGCGCTGGAGGCACGATGACGTTGGAGCCCCACTACCCCCGGGTGGCCCTCCGCCGCTCCCGGGATGAGAGGATGATCGGCGGTGTCTGTGGTGGACTGGCGGAGTGGCTGGGGTGGGACGTCACCCTCGTCCGCGTGGCGTACGTGATCCTCTCCGTCCTGTCCGCGGGATTCCCCGGGATCCTGGTCTACATCCTCCTCTGGATCATCATGCCGGAGGGGGAGTGACCCGGGGCGTGGCCAGGGGAGCAGTCCGGGGCGTGGAGGGGGGAGCGGCCGCCGGAGGGAGCACCCGGGCACCGGGATGGGGGCGCCTCGCCCTCCTCCTGGGGATCCCTGCCCTCCTCCTGGCGGGCTGTTCCGATGCCTCCACGGGCCCGGTTGTGGAGGAGCTGGAGGTCCGGGTCCGGGCCTGGGAGAGCCGGGGAATCCGGGATTACGCCTTCCTCTTCCAGCGCACCTGCGCCCGCTGCACGGTGGAGGAGCAGGAGCTGGTCCGGATCCGCGTGCGGGGGGGGGAGGTGGACGGGGTGGAGCGGGTGGTCTCGGGCGACCCCCTCCCCTCCGCCCGATGGGAGGAGTGGCCCACCATCCCCGGTCTCTTCCGTCAGCTCCGGGACCATGCCCAGGTCCGGGGGAACCAGCTCTCCGTGCTCTACGATCCGACCTGGGACATCCCCGTCTTCGCCACGGCCGTGGTCTCCGGGGAGATCGGGGGAGGGTTCTCCTTCACCGTGCAGGAGTTCACCCCGGAGTGAGCCTCCGGACGTCCTGCGGGACGTCGGATTCCACCCCTCAGAGAGGTCCATGCGCATGGCGAAGCCGTCCACCCCTGGGCTCCCCCCCCGGCGGACCGTTCCCGGGGCCAGGGGCTGAACCTCCCCATGCTTCGCGAGCTCCCCACCCGGGACTGGCACGCCCTGTCGCCGGAGGAGGCGGTGGAGGCCCTGGAGTCCCACCCGGACCAGGGGTTGACCCCCGAGGAGGCGGCCTCCCGTCTCGAGACCTTCGGGCCGAACCGCCTCCCCGAGGAGGAGGGGGAGGGCGCCTTCCGGCGCTTCTTCAAGCAGTTCCACAACGTCCTCATCTACATCCTCCTGGCGGCGGCAGGGTTCACCGCCCTCCTGGACGAGTGGATCGACACGGGGGTCATCCTCCTGGTGGTGGTGGTGAACGCCGTCATCGGCTTCGTCCAGGAGGGGAAGGCCGAGGCGGCCATGGAGGGGATCCGGAAGCTCCTCTCCCTGGAGGCCGTGGTGGTCCGGGGGGGGAAGCGGGTCACCGTGCCCGCCGAGGAGCTGGTTCCCGGGGACCTGGTGCGTCTGGAGAGCGGCGACCGCGTTCCCGCAGACCTCCGGATCCTCTCGGCTCGGAACGCCCGGGCCGAGGAGGCGGCCCTCACCGGGGAGTCGGAGCCGGTGACGAAGCGAGCGGATCCCGTGGAGGGGAAGGCGCTCCTGGGGGACCGGACCTCCCTCCTGTTCTCGGGGACCCTCCTCACCTCGGGGCGGGTGACCGGGGTGGTCATGGCCACCGGCGAGGGGACGGAGATCGGCCGCATCGGAGAGATGGTCTCCCGGGTGGAGGGCGTCACCACGCCCCTCCTCCGGAAGATCGATCGGTTCGGGACCCAGCTCTCCGTGGCCATCGTCTCGGGAAGCGCCCTGGTCTTCCTCTACGGTTGGCTCCTCCGGAGCTCCCCTCCGGAGGAGGTGTTCATGGCGGTGGTGGCCCTGGCCGTGGCCGCCATCCCGGAGGGGCTCCCGGCCATCCTCACCATCACCCTGGCCCTGGGCGTCCAGCGCATGGCCCGGCGGAACGCCATCATCCGCCGCCTCCCGGCGGTGGAGACCCTGGGAGCCGTCACCGTCATCTGCACGGACAAGACGGGCACCCTCACCCGGAACGAGATGGCGGTAGAGCGGATCCTCCTGGAGGGAGAGACGTGGGAGGTGACGGGCTCCGGATACCTCCCCGAAGGGGAGTTCCGCAGCGATGGGGCGGAGGCGGACCCCGGGGGCGATCCGGTGGTCGTCCGACTCATCCGGGCCGGGCTTCTCTGCAACGAGGCGGAGTTCACCACCCTCCCCGGGGACGGGAAGGAGCCGGCGCTCCAGGGAGACCCCACCGAGGGGGCCCTCCTGGTGCTGGCCCGGAAGGCGGGAATGGATCGGGGGGAGGAGGAGCACGGCCACCCCCGGGTGGACCTCATTCCCTTCGAGTCGGAACGCCGCTGGATGGCCTCCCTCCACCGGGATCCCGAGGGGGATCACCTCCTCCTCCTGAAGGGCGCACCGGAGCGGATCCTGGAGATGTGCTCCTCCGTGGCCACCGGTGACGGCGAGACCATGGAGCTGGATCGGGAGGGGTGGTCCTCCCGGGTGGAGGAGGTGGCTGGAGAGGGCTACCGCCTGCTGGCCCTGGCGGAGATGGAGACGGAGGCCCCCTCCGGCGACCTCTCCCCGGACCACGTGGGTGGGGATGGGGTCCTCCTGGGGCTCGTGGCCCTCATGGATCCCCCCCGGGCCGAGGCCACCGAGGCGGTGGAGAAATGCCGGGAGGCGGGGATCCGGGTGATGATGATCACCGGGGACCACGCCATGACGGCCCGGAGCATCGGCGAGCGGATGGGGATCGGTGACGGGAGCTCCGCCCTCACCGGGGCCGACGTGGAGGAGGCCTCGGACGAGGAGCTGGGACGACGTCTCAGGGACGAGGACGTCGTCGCCCGGGCCAGCCCCGAGCACAAGCTCCGGATCGTCCGTCTCCTGCAGGGGGAGGGTGAGGTGTGCGCCATGACCGGGGACGGGGTGAACGACGCTCCGGCCCTGAAGCAGGCGGACATCGGGGTGGCCATGGGGATCAAGGGGAGCGAGGCGGCCAAGGGGGCTTCGGAGATGGTGCTGGCCGACGACAACTTCGCCACCATCGAGCGGGCCGTGGAGGAGGGGCGGACCGTCTACGACAACCTGAAGAAGACCATCCTCTTCATCCTCCCCACCAACGGCGCCGAGGCCCTCATCGTCCTGGCGGCGGTGGTCTTCGCCTTCGCCCACCTGCCCATCAGCCCGGTGCAGATCCTGTGGGTGAACATGATCACTGCGGTGACCCTGGCCCTGGCCCTGGCCTTCGAGCCGGGAGAGGCGGGGACGATGGCCCGCCCTCCCCGGGCACCGGGGGAGCCCATCCTGTCCCGGCATCTCCTCCAGCGGATCGCCTACGTCTCCGTCCTGGTGGCCGGGGCCTGCATCGCCCTCTTCCACTGGGAGCTGGGCCGGGGGATGAGCGAGGAGTATGCCCGGACGGCGGTGGTGAACGCCCTGGTGGCCGCAGAGCTCTGGTACCTGTACAACTGCCGGTTCCTCTGGCGTCCCTCCATCGGGTGGTCGGCCCTGGTGGGGAACCGGGCCGTCCTGGTGGCCGCGGGGCTCCTCTTCGTCTTCCAGGGGGCCTTCACCTATCTCCCCTTCTTCCACGTTGCCTTCGGGACGGCGCCCCTGGAGCTCTCCTCCTGGGCTCCGGTGCTGGCGGTGGGGCTCATCCTCTACCTCGTGGTGGAGGGGGAGAAGGCCGTGGGACGGCGTCGGCGGGCCCGGGAGGCCGCAGCCGGGTCGGGATGAAGGGAGGGGTCACCCCCTTGGCTCCCCCCTTTCCCGGGGCGAACTTCCTCCCCTGTCCACCCACCCGAGTCATCCCCGGCGGGGGGGCGGTGGGCCCCGTCGGAGGCGTCGGGGGTCCGATCCGCGCCCGTCCCGGGGACCACGCGTCGAGGATCATGACCGGAAGCGATTCCCCCGAGGCGGAACCCGGACTCCCCGCTCCCCTGGCCTCCCTGGCCCAGGGCTTCCGGGGCGGGCACCGGGTCTCCCTGGCCCGGACCATCTCCGTGGTGGAGAACGAGCGGACCGGGTTCCAGCTCCTCCTCCACCACCTCCTCTCCGGACGGTCCCCCCAGGGCGCCCGCCTCGGGCTCACCGGACCTCCGGGAGCCGGCAAGTCCTCGTTGGTGACGGCCCTGGCCCGGAGCTACCTGAAGCGGGGGGAAGAGGTGGGGGTGGTGGCGGTGGACCCGTCCTCCCCCTACTCCGGCGGGGCCCTCCTGGGAGACCGGATCCGGATGAACGAGCTGGCCACCGATCCCGGGGTCTTCATCCGGTCCATGGCGTCCCGGGGATCGCTGGGGGGTCTCGCCACCACCACCAAGGAGGTCCTGGACATCCTGGACGCCTTCGGCTTTCCCCGGATCCTGGTGGAGACGGTGGGCGTGGGGCAGACGGAGCTGGAGATCACCGGGGCCGCCGACACCGTGGTGGTGATCCTGGTCCCCGAGTCCGGGGATGGGATCCAGGCCATGAAGGCGGGCCTCATGGAGATTGCCGACATCTTCGTGGTGAACAAGGCGGACCGCCCGGGGGCCGATCGCCTGGTGAAGGAGATCCGCTCCGCCGTGCACCTCCGGGCGGGGGGGCTCCGCGGGGACGCCGGCCATCACGGATCGGCCGGACACCATGGCCCGGCGGGTCACCATGGCCCCGCCGGTCACCACGGCCCCGCGGCCTCCGGGACCGCCCCGGAGGCGGGGCGGGGGGTGGGGAGGGAGGCGGAGGGATCGGCCCCTGCGGCCGCCGCCGATCGGGAAGGGCCCGAGCCCTGGACGCCCCCGGTCCTCCTCACCATGGCCCACGCCGGAGAGGGCGTGGAGGAGGTGGTGGAGGCCGTGGAGGAGCACCGCCGCTGGCTGGCGGCGTCCGGGGAGCTGGAGCGCCGCCGACGGGAGCGCACGGCCACGCGGATCCGGGACATCCTGGACCGGGAGCTCAAGCGGCGGATCCGACGCCACCTCTCCGACGCCTCCACCCTCGAGTCGGCCCTGGGGGACATCGTCCGGGGGGAGGCCACCCCCTACTCCGCCGCCGGCTCGGTGCTGGAACGGATGGGACTCGAGCGAACCACGGAGCTCCTCTGATGACCGTTCTCCCTCTCCGGCCCGCGGCGGGGGCCCTGGTCGCGGCCACCCTCCTGCTCGGCGCCCTCCCCCTGGCCGCCCAGCAGGCGCCCCCGGTTCCCCTGGACACCCTCCGGGTGCTGGGCTCCCGGGCGAGCTCCGAGCTCCCCTTGCGCACCCGTTCGGTGCAGATCCTCTCCCGGGCCGAGCTCCAGGGCCTGCCCGCCCGCACGGTGGCCGATGCCCTCCGGTGGGGGATGGGGGTGGAACTGGGGGAGCGCTCCCCCGCCCAGGCCGACCTCTCCATCCGGGGGGCCGGCTTCGAGCAGGTCCTGGTCCTGGTGGACGGGAAGCGGGTGAGCGACCCCCAGACCGGCCACTTCGACCTGAACCTGGCCATCCCCCTGGATCGGGTGGAGCGGATCGAGATCCTCCGGGGCCCCGCTTCCGTCCTCTACGGGGGTGACGCCGTGGGGGGGG
>JBJHCB010000184.1:0-5701 GCA_050485805.1 Gemmatimonadota bacterium
GGTCAGTAGTGGCAGACGGTGCAGTCCCGCGAGGCACCCATCTCCAGGTGGCAGTTGAGGCACCAGCCCATGGAGAGGGGCTGGTTCACCTCCTGGATCACGCCCATCTCCGCCACGTTCCCGTGACAGGCGGCGCAGTCCACCCCACCGGCGATGTGCCGGAGGTGGGGGAACTGGACGTGGTCGGCCACCTTGTAGATCCGGTTCCAGGGGATGGCCTCGCCCCGATTGTAGTAGTCCCGGAGCCGGGTGATCTCCTCGGGGTTCTCCTGCCCGGAGATCACCGTGTGGCACCCCATGCAGGTGGACATGGGGGGGATCCCCGCGGTGTTGGCCCGCTCCACCGAGAAGTGGCAGTACTGGCACTCGATCTGGTACTGCTCCACGTGGACGTTGTGCGGGAAGGCGATGGGTTGGCCGGAGCTGTTCTCCTCCGGTTCCACCACGGCATCCTGGCCGCCGACGCTTCCGGCGAACCCGAGGCCCAGGACCCCGGCCACGGTGACGACGGCGAGGGCGAGTAGGAACCACTGCTTATTCATAACCGTGAACTCTCGGTCCGAGGTCGGGCTGGAAAGCCGGTTCCGGCCAGGGCCGTGTCCATAGCGAACGGGCCCGGGACGAGAAAACTGCCCAAAAAACGCGGCCGCAACTTACCGGGGGGCTCTCCCCCCTGTCAACGGCGCTTCCCGGGCCTTTCGGAGTGCGGAAGGAGCCCGGCAACACCGAGGAGGGGCTCCAGGTTCCCTCCCCCCTTGAACCGGGTGCGGACTCCGGCGCCGGGCGGCCCTCCCCCGACCACCCCCGACCCGGCAGCCGGTTCGAGAGCCGAGGGGGAAGTGGGGGGAAGGCATCCCCTCCCCCGGAGTTGTCCGGAGGGGCGCCGGCTCCCAGATTCGGCCCATGACCCCTCCCACCGCCACCACCCCCCTGCGCCCCCCCTGGGGACCGGTGGATCTCGCCTCCGGTGCCGTGGTCCCCTGTCGCATCGGGCCCCGGGATCACTGGTTCGCCTTCCGTCAGGGGGAGGTGCAGGTGGCCACGGCGCTGGACGGCGAGGGGGGCGCCACCCCTGCTGCGGAGCCCCCCGAAGAGGTGGAGTGGGCCCGGTGGGCGGTGCCCCCGGGCGGGGAGGGCTCGGTCTTTCTGCGCCCCGCCCTCCCGGACCGCTCCGTGGTCCTGCAGCCGGAGGTGCCCTTCTCCCTGCTCCCCCGGGCCGAGGCCCGGATCTTCGTGCGGATCCCCCTTTGGGTCCGGGTGGAGATGGCCGGAGGGGACCGGACCCTCCTGCATGAGGTCCCCTCCGTGGAGCTCTCCGACACCTGGTGGGGAGGGTTCCTGGACGGGGAGCTCTGCTACTGGCTGCACACCCACGCCCGCCGGGAGATGCGGCAGGAGCTCCTGGTCCCCCACCTGGCCGTGTGCCCCCTCCTCCTGCTGAACCGGTCGGGCTCGGACCTCCGGGTGGAGAAGCTGGCCTTCCGGGTCTCCCACCTCTCCCTCTTCCTTCACGACGGCGGCTTCTGGGCCGACGAGTCGGTGGTGCGCTACGAGGGGGAGGCGGAGGGGAGCCAGGTGGAGATCACCGGCCGGGCACCGGAGGAGGCGAAGGGGGCTCCCCGGGTGGCGGAACCCCGGATTCCCGTGGTTCGGAGCTTCTCGGCCCGCACCTTCCAGCGACTCCGGGGACTCCCCGGGCTGGGGGGCGGGTGATGGGGGGAGGGATGCCCGGACTGGTGGCCCTCCTGGCCCAGGCGGCAGAACCCGGGGTGCTGGACCGGATCCTGCGCCCCGAAGACCCCTTCGTGCTCCTCCGGGCGGCGGCCTGGGTCTTCCTGGGAACGCCCCTGGTCCTGGCCCTCTCCCGGTGGGTCCGGGGGGTGGTGGCCTCCCGCTACTCCCCTCAGCAGGGGCTGGTGGCGGGGAAGCTGGTGCTCTACCCGGGACTCCTCCTGGTGCTGGTGACCACCCTCAACGAGCTCCAGTTCTCCCTCACCCCCCTCCTGGGGGCCGCGGGGATCGTGGGCATCGCCGTCGGGTTCGCCTCCCAGACCTCCGTCTCCAACGTGATCTCGGGCTTCTTCCTCATCGCGGAGAAATCCTTCGAGGTGGACGACGTGATCCAGGTGGGGAACACCACGGGGCGGATCCTCTCCATCGACACCCTCTCGGTGAAGCTCCGGACCTTCGACAACCGGTACATCCGGATCCCCAACGAGACCCTGGTGAAGAGTGAGGTGGTGAACATCACCCGCTTCCCCATCCGCCGTCTGGACCTGAATGTGGGGGTGGCCTACAAGGAGGACATCCCCCGGGTCCGGAAGCTCCTCCTGGAGGTGGCCCGGGACAATCCCCGCTCCCTCATGGAGCCGGAGCCGGTGGTCTTCTTCGACGGCTACGGGGACTCGTCCCTGGATCTCCGGCTCACGGTCTGGGCCACCCGGGAGAACTTCTTCGCGCTGAAGACCTCCATGCTGGAGCGGATCAAGGCCCGCTTCGACGCCGAGGGAGTCGAGATCCCCTTCCCGCACCTGAGCCTCTACGCCGGCGAGGTGACGGACCCCCTCCCCGTGCGCCTCTTCCTGGAGCGGGAGGGGGATGGAGCCGGGACATCGGGGGACCCGCCGAAGGAGGACCCGGAACCGGAGGGAGATCCGGATGGAGCCGCCCCTGCCTCGGCGGGGGAGGACCCGCCCATCCACGAGGATGCCTGGCAGCAGGAGGTGGAGGGAGACCGGGAACGGGGGTGAGCTCCCTGGTCCGGGCGGGAGGGCCGACCCGGGGCTGTACTTCTCCGGGGGCGACGTGGTACCCTACGTTCCATGAGCACCGGCGCCCCCCACTCCGACGACACCCCCCCCTCCTCCGGCCAGCACTTGGCGACGGTGAGCCACGTGGGCCGGTTCTGGGACGTCTACCTCGAGTTTGAGGACAACCCCCGGCACATGGATCGGTACCGGGCCCTTCTGGCATACTCCCCCGCGGATCGGGCCGAGGGCGAGGACACGCTCCGCACCATCCCCATCATCGTGGAGCCCTCCTACGAGGAGGCGGTCCATCGGGCCAGGAATCTGGAGGAGCACCAGCTGGTGGCCTTCCTCCGCTCCCTTCTTCCCTGAGTCCTCGTACCGGGCACCCCGGCACCCATTCCGGGTCCCGGGTCTCCGCCCGCCTCAGCCCGCCCGGATCCAGCGCCAGAGCTCGGGAAGGGTGGGCCGCTTCCCCTGCATGAGGATACCGGTGCGGTAGATCCGCCCCGCCGCCCAGGCCACCAGGACCAGGGTGAGGCCCATCCCCACCACCGACGCGCCCAGCTGCCAGGCCGGAACCGGCTCGATGGACAGGCGGGCGAACATGAGGATGGGGGAGAAGAGGGGGATCAGGGAGAGGGTGACGGCCAGGGTGGAGCCCGGATCCTCCAGGACCGGCAGGAGGAAGAGGAAGGGGACCAGCACCACCATGACCACCGGGAGCTGGAGCTGCTGGGCCTCCTCCTCGGTGGAGCACATGGCGCCCACCGCGGCGAAGACCGAGGCGTAGATGAAGTAGCCCAGGAAGAAGCAGAGGACGAAGAAGACCACGACCCCCGGGCCCGGAAGGAACTCGGGAATCCGGTCCAGGAGGGCCTCCTCCACCACCCCGCTCCCCCGCAGGGCCGGAAGGAGGGCCGCGGCGCCCAGTCCCAGGAGCCCTGCCGCAAGGACGGCCCAGATGAGGAGCTGCGTGAGACCCACGGCGCCCACCCCCAGGATCTTCCCCAGCATGAGCTCCCAGGGCCGCACCGACGAGAGGATCACCTCCACGATCCGCCCCGTCTTCTCCTCCAGGACGGAGCGAAGGACCAGGGCCCCGTACACCAGCAGGGCGAAATAGAGGACGAAGGCCCCCACGAGTCCCAGGGCCATCCCCGCCACCCGCTCCAGGGGGTCCGACGCCTCGCCGATGAGAACCACCTCCAGGCTTCCGCCCCCCAGGAGGCTGACGGTCCCGGCCTCCCCACGGTCGCGGAAGCGGTGCTCCAGGACGGCCTGGCCGACGGCCTGCTGGAGGGTGAGGCGCCGGAAGGCCGATGGGCCCTCCACCCCCCACCACCGGGTCCGTCCGGAGCGGAGGGTCTCGTCGTCCACCTCCACGATCCCCTGGAAGCCCCCCTCCTCCACCTGCTCCAGGAGGGGATGCCCCCTGTCCGGCGGCCCGTCCTCCCGGGCATCCTCCCCCTCCTTCTCCCCCCCCGGTCCGGGAGGAGGGGCTCCGGGGGCGTCCCCGGGCCCCCAGGGCGGGATCTCCCCGGGATCCAGGAGCGTGACCCGGAATCCCGCCTCCTCCAGGCGGGGGAGGAGCCCCTGGGCCAGGACACCGGTGCGATCCACCACCCCGATGTGTACCTCCGACTCGGCGGACCGGGTGCCGAGCCAGGCCGAGAGGGTGAGGAACCCCAGGAAGAGGAGAGGGGCGGCCAGGGTCCCCACCACGAAGGGCTTGCTCCGGACCCGGGTCAGGTACTCCCGGGCCACCACCGTGGCCAGGGCGCTCACCGGACCCCGTCCCCCGCGTGCCGCACGAAGATCTCGTGCAGCCGCGGCTCCACGTCGTGGAACCGGGAGATGCGGACTCCCTGGGCCACGGCCCGGGCCAGGAGAGGCTGGGAATCGGCGCCGGGGAGCAACCGGACCCGGACGCCCGAGGGCGTCTCCTCCACCCCCTCCACCTCGGGGCCGTCCAGCCATTCCGCGCCCCCGTGGAAGTCCACCGCCACCACCCCCATCCGCTCGGAGCGCTTGAGCTCCCGCAGGTCCCCGTCCAGGACCTTCCTGGCCCGGGAGAGGAGGCAGACCCGCTGGCAGAGGCGCTCGGCCTGGTCCATGAGATGGGTGGAGAAGAGGATGGTGGCGCCCCGGGCGTGGAACTCCCGGACGATCCCCTCCAGGAGATCCTGGTTGATGGGGTCGAGGCCCGAGAAGGGCTCGTCCAGGATCAGGAGCTCGGGGTCATGGAGGATGGTCCCGATGAACTGGACCTTCTGCTGCATCCCCTTGGACAGGTCCTCCACCCGGCGGTCCGCCCGGTCCGCGAGGCCCAGGCGATCCAGCCACTCCGTGGCCCGCTCCCGCGCCACCTGCCTCGGAACCCCGCGGATCCGGGCCAGGAACACCAGGTGTTCGTGGACCCTCATCTTGCGATAGAGCCCCCGCTCCTCGGGGAGGTATCCCACCCGCTCCCGGCGGGTCCGGCCGGGATCCTGGCCGAAGAGCCGGACCTGCCCCCGGTCCGGCCCCAGGATCCCCATGATCATGCGGATGGTGGTGGTCTTCCCCGAGCCGTTGGGGCCCAGGAGCCCGTAGACGGTGCCGCGGGGAACCTCCAGGTCCAGCCCGGAGACCGCCCGGAAGGAGCCGAAGTCCTTGGTGACCCCTTCGAGGCGCACGGTCCACCCGGCGGTGGAGGGGAGGGAGCTGGGAAGCCCGGTGGAAGGCATGGGGAGGTGGACCGGGGTGGCGGAGGGCGAAGGACCCTCCCCCTACCGACGATCTGGCCGGAAGGTGCCGGATGGACCTACATTTCATCTTCTCTCATTGCACCCTGGATCCCCAGGACCACATAGGAAGGAGACTGGATGGCCATCTTCCGGACGCGCTACTACGGAGAGGTGAACGTCGGGGTCGGCGGGCGGATCACGATTCCGCAGGAGATGCGTGACTGT
>JBJHCB010000185.1:0-2994 GCA_050485805.1 Gemmatimonadota bacterium
GGTCTGGGCCACCCCCCCGTTGTCCCGGATGGCCCGGAGCTGCTCGTCGTCCAGGTTCCGGGGGTGATCCGCCACCGCCCTGATGGAGGAGTGGGAGGCGATGATGGGCGCCCGGGAGCGCTCCACGATCTGCATCATGGTGGACTTGGCGGCATGGGAGACGTCCAGCATGACCCCCAGGCGGTTCAGCTCGTCCACCGCCGCTTCCCCCAGGGGGGAGAGGCCGCCCCACTCCGGACCGGAATCCCCCAGGTCGGGGCGCTCCACCGCCGCGTCGCCGAACTGGGAGTGACCGTTGTGGGTGAGGGAGGTGTAGCGCGCCCCCAGGCGGTGGAACTCCTCCAGGAGGGAGAGGTCCTCGCCGATGGGGTAGGCGTTCTCCACTCCGATGAGGGCCACGAGCTTCCCCTCGCCGTGGATCCGCTCCACATCGTCGGCGGAATAGGCCAGGTCGATCTCGTCGGGATACATCTCGTAGGCCATCCGGCGGATCCCCTCGAACTTCCGCATGGCCCCCTCCAGGGCCGAGGCATACCCTTCGGGCGTACGATCCTGCTGCCCGTGGTAGACGATGAAGAAGGCGGCGTCGAGCCCCCCCTCCCGCATCTTGGGCAGGTCGTTCTGGAACCGCCCACGGACGCCTGGATCCACCTCGGGGGTGGCGAAGTTGAAGGGGATATCCACGTGGGTGTCGATGGTGATCACCCGGTCATGGATTCCCCGGGCCCGTTCCACCAGCTCCTCTTCGGTCATCTCTGCGGCCGGGACGGCAGCGGGAGGATCGGCGGGGGGGGCCTCCTCCGCGTCGGGCCCACAGGCGGCCACCCAGCGGCGGGCCCGGATGGGGTGGGTTCTGGACGGCTTCATGGCCGGGCTCGGGTGTCCGGTGGGGATCGGGGAGCGGAATCCGCGGGAGGGGAACGCGGGGGGGGTCGGCCCGCCCGTGGGTGGAAACCTGGGGCTCCGGGCCACCCTCCCCGGCATCCGGAGGATAGGAAGGGGCCCGGGTCCGTGCAACGCGAACCTTCCTCCCGGAGTCATCGCCCCGGGCGCCCCTCCGGTTGTCCTCGTGGCGGATCACCGCTCCTGCCGGGCGTCCCTCCCTCCGGTGGGCCGCCAGCGACGAAGGCGGTTGGCGTTGGTGACCACCGTCACCGAGCTGAAGGCCATGGCGGCGCCGGCGATCATGGGGTTCAGCAGGAGCCCCAGGGCGGGGTAGAGCACCCCCGCCGCCACGGGGATGGCCGCCGTGTTGTAGATGAAGGCGCCCACCAGGTTCTGCTTCATGTTCCGGACGGCCCCCCGGGAGAGCTCCACCGCGTCGGCCACCCCGTGGAGGGAGCTGCGCATGAGGGTGATGTCGGCCGTCTCCATGGCCACGTCGGTCCCGCCCCCCATGGCGATCCCCACGTCGGCCTGGGCCAGGGCGGGGGCGTCGTTGATCCCGTCCCCCACCATGGCCACCCGACCTCCCTCTTCCTGGAAGGAGGCCACCACCTCCGCCTTCCCCTCGGGGAGGACGCCGGCGCGGACCTCGCGGATCCCCACCCGCTCCGCCACGGCGCGGGCGGTGGTCTCGTTGTCGCCGGTGACCATGACCAGCCGGAGCCCCAGATCCCGGAGGCGGGCCACGGCCTCCGCCGAGTCCTCCCGTTCCGTATCGGCCCAGGCCATCACCCCGATGGCCTCCCCGGCCATGGCCACCAGGGCGGGTGTCTTCCCTTCGCGGGAGAGTCGATCCCAGATCCCCCGGAGAGGGGAGGGGTCCACGCCCCGTTCCTCCAGGAGCGCAGGGGTACCCACCAGGACCTCCCGGTCCTCCACACGGGCTTCCACCCCCCTCCCGGGCACAGCGGCGAACCCGGTGGCCGGGGGGAGGGTGAGACCCTCCTTCCGGGCCTCGGCCACCACCGCCTGACCCAGGGGATGCTCCGATCCCGCCTCGGCCGCGGCGGCCAGGCGGAGCACCTCCTTCCGGGACCGACCCTTCCCCGCCTCCACGTCGGTGAGTCGGGGCTCGCCGCGGGTGAGGGTCCCGGTCTTGTCCAGGAGGACCACCTCCAGCTTCCGGGCCTTCTGGAGCGCTTCGCCGTTCCGGATGAGGATCCCGTACTCGGCCGCCTTCCCCACGGCGATCATCACCGAGATGGGGGTGGCCAGCCCCAGGGCGCAGGGGCAGGCGATGACCAGGATGGAGACCGCCACCACCACGGCGTAGTTCAGGGACGGGGCGGGGCCGAACTGGAGCCAGATCAGGAAGGTGACCAGGGCGATGGCCACCACCACCGGGACGAAGACCCCTGAGACCCGGTCCACCAGGCGCTGGATGGGGGGCCGGGAGCCCTGGGCCTCCCGCACCAGGGCCACGATCTGGGCCAGGACGGTGTCCTTCCCCACCCGGGTGGCCCGCATCCGGAAGGAGCCGGAGCGGTTGATGGTCCCCCCGGTGACGGGATCCCCCCTTCCCTTCTCCACCGGGATGGACTCGCCGGTGACCATGGACTCGTCCACCGCGGACGCCCCCTCCTCCACCTCTCCGTCCACGGGGATCCGCTCTCCGGGTCGCACCACCAGGACCTCCCCCACCCCCACCGCCTCTACCGGGACCTCCTCCTCTTCCCCGTCCCGGAGCCGGCGAGCCGTCCGTGGGCGGAGGTCCATGAGGGCCCGGAGGGCGCTGGAGGTGACCCCCCGGGCCCGGGCCTCCAGTGCCTGCCCCAGAACCACCAGGGTGATGATGACGGCGGCGGCCTCGAAGAACGGGTGCGCCGTACCCTCGGGGAAGAGCCCGGGCGCGCCCACGGCCACCACGGAGTAGAGGAAGGCCGCCCCCGTTCCCATGGCCACCAGGGTGTCCATGTTGGGCGCTCCCTTCCGGGCCGCCTTCCATCCCCGGACGAAGAAGCGCCCACCCACCCAGGTGAGGATGGGAAGGGTGAGGATCCCGGTGAGGGCCCAGAGCCAGCGGACCTGGTGGTGGGGGAGGGCCTGGAG
>JBJHCB010000185.1:3004-5695 GCA_050485805.1 Gemmatimonadota bacterium
TGATGCCCCAGCAGGACCACGGGGACGGAGAGGGCGGCGCCGACCCAGAACTTCCGGAAGAGCTCCCGGGCCTCCGCCTCGCGGACCTCGGCCCGGCGGAGCTCCCGGTCGTCTTCCTCGGGGGACGCCTCCAGGGTCTCGAAGCCGTACCCCGCCGCCTCCACCGCCTCCCTGAAGCCCTCCGGCGAGGCCAGGCCGGGAACCCACCACACCCGGGCTTCCTCCGCGGCCAGTCCCACCTCCACATCCCTCACCCCCGGCACCTTCCGGAGCGCCCGCTCCACGGCGGCGGTGCAGGCCCCGCAGGTCATCCCGGTGACCCCGAAACGCGCCTCCCGCTCCTCCACCCCGTAGCCCGCCTCCCGGATGGTCTCCACCAGGGTGGCGGGGTCCAGGCGCTCCGGATCCACCCGGACCCGGGCCTCTCCGGTGGCCAGGGAGACGTGGGCCTCCAGCACCCCCTCCTTCCGGGACACGGCCCGCTCCACGGCGGCGGAGCAGGCGGCGCAGGTCATTCCGGATACGGAAAGGGTGAGTTCCGCAGGGCGGGAGGGGGGCGGGGAGGCCCCGGCCTGGGTGGGCGCGGTGGCGGAGTCGGAGGCGGACACGGTGGACTCGGAGTTGGCGGGGAACGACGCGGGGAAGGGTCCCTCCTTCCCCGTCACGTGGGTCCAGGGCGGGCCGGGGCGGTTCCGGCCCCCCTTCCAATATACCCCCCCACCCTATATGAACCAAGGGGGAGGCCATGGCCCCCGGATCCCCATCAGCCGCCGATGGCACGCTCCCGGTCCCGGTCCGTCGCCACCAGCGCCGGATAGCCCATCCCCTGGGGCACCCGTGCGGCCACCTCCGCCTCGTCCCGGCTCTGGAACCCCCCCGACCGGACCCGGAAGAGGGGACTCCCGTCCACCTGGACCACCCGGACGTCCAGACCCGCCCTACCGAGCTCCGCCGCATGGGCGCGGGCGCCTTCCTCGGTGGAGAAGGCGCCGAGCTGCACCGTGTAGAGGCCGGCCGCCTCCGGGGCGGCCTCCTCCCGGGCAGCCTGTGGGGACGGCGAGGGGGGCGTCCCCTCCGTCCCGGACCCCACCGCGGGGGGGAACTCCCCTGCCTCCAGGCGGGCGAGGCGCTCCCGGGCTTCCACCCGGTAGGGACTCTGGGGGTAGTCCCTGGAGAGGATGCCCAGGTACTGACGCGCCGCTGCCTCGTCCCCTCGGAACTCGGCCCCCTGGGCCAGCCGCAGGAGGGCGGCGTCGGACCATGGCCCCCCGGGGTATTCCACCACCAGCCGGCGGTAGTCCAGCTCCGCCATGGCCGGGTCCACCGTGAGGCGGGCCCGGAGCCAGAGGGCCTGCTGCCGCTCCTCCCTGGGAGCCTGGGCCTCCCCCTCCCACCATCGCTCGAGCCCCTCCCGGGCCTCGGGAAACCGGCCTTCGGCGATCCGGGTCTCCACGGTGTCCAGGGCGGGGGAGCCCTGCCCCGGAGACTGGGCTGCCACAGGGACCGTGGTCCCGGGCACCGGGGCCAGGAGAAGACCCAGGGCCAGCGTCCCCGCCAGGAAGCTCCCGGGCCTCATGCCGCCGCCTCCCGGGCGACCCGCTTGAGGAGCCAGCTCTCCAGGAGATGCCGGTCCGAGAAGGTGGAGGACTTGAGGAGCCGGTCCACATCCAGGAGATCCTGGATCGCTTCCGCCACCTCGGCCCCGGTCCACCGCCGGGCCTGGGAGGCGTAGCGACGGGCCAGCCATCGCTGGTGCGGAGGCAGGACGGACTCCAGCGCTCCGGGCCCCCCGTCCACCACCACGCCGAGGCGGAGGAAGTGGGTGGCGAGCCCGAGGGTCAGACCCACCCCCGACTCCCCGTGCTGGAGAAGGATCTCGAGCCCCTCCAGGGATTCCTGGAACCGCCGCTCCGCCACCCCGTCGAACCAGGCCCACCGGTCCTGGCGGGGAACCCGGGTGCCGGCCGCGGCCACGTGCTCCCGGGTGATGGCCTCTCCGGTGTCCGCCAGGGCATCCAGCTTCTCGAGCTCCCGGGACAGGACCGCCAGGTCCGTCCCGATGGCCTGCCCCAGCGCCCGGGCGGCGCCCTCGTCCAACTCCCGTCCCAACTGCTCCCGGGCACGCTGGATGAGCCATCCGGGCACGTCGTCCCCTGCGATCTCCCGGAACTCGAGCGCGCGGGTGGTCCGGGCCAGATCCTTGTAGAACCGGGCCGAGGAGCGCTCGGGCACCGTGCAGAGGAGGATGAGGGCGAGCCCCGGGGGCGGGGTGCGGGCCACGCCCAGCACCTGCTCCCTGGCCCGGGGCGAACCGGCCAGGGCCTCGGTCTCCCGGAGGAGGACGACGCGCCACTCCGCCATCATGGGGGGGGTGCCCAGGACGGAAGCCAGCGCCTCCGCGTCCACCTCCGAGCCCCGTAGGACGTCCAGGTTGAAGTCCCGGGTACCGGGGTCCAGGTGGGATTCCACCAGGGCCAGGGCCGCCTCCTCCCGGCGGAAGGCGTCACTCCCGTGGAGATAGAAGACCCCGCCGGGCTCCTGGCCCAGGGCCCCCCGGAGCGCCTCCGGGATCATCCCCTCGCTCCCGCCGGGCCTTCCGGCGGAAGGATCACTGGAAGCCGGTGCGCACCAGGCCGCCCTGCCGGGTGCGCTGGTACAGGGGGGAGAACTCGTAGAGGAGCACGTGGGACT
>JBJHCB010000186.1:0-5644 GCA_050485805.1 Gemmatimonadota bacterium
CACCGAGGCCGACCACTCGGTGGGGTCCACCTGGTAGACCCACCCCTCCGCCGCCAGGGGCTCCAGGGCGGCCACCTGCCGGGCGAGCTCCGCCAGGGAAAGGCCCGCCTCCACCCGGACGAAGGGCTGGCCGGATTCCGGATCCCGCCCCCACCCCAGGAAGCGGTCCATCCGCTGCAGGGAGAGGAGCCACCGGGTTCCCACCGGAACCGCCCCCCCGGTGATCCCCGTCCGGGCCCCGCTCAGGGAGAGGGGGATCCCCGCCTCGGCCGCCGCCTGCACCACCGCCGCTGCCTCCTCGGCCGAGGAGGGGAGGTAGACCCGTTCCACCCCCTGGCCGGAGAGGTTGGATTCGTCCCGGAGGAGGTCCGGAAACCGGGCACGGATGGCCTCGACCCCCTCCGCCACGGGGGGGATGGGGGAAGGGCGGGGGATGGGGGGTCGGGACATACGGAGGATCAGAGGCGGAGAATGACACGTGGGGTGGGGCGATAAGCGAGGCTGGGGACCCGGAAAGGTAACACGGGCGGTCCGCCCCCCGGGACTCCGGGAGGGGGTCGTCCGAACCCGGAGGCTCCTCCCGGTCCCGGCCCCGGCCTGGGTGGGACCTCCACGGTCCTCGGGAGTAGAGGGGAGGACCGCGCCCTTCCCATCCCCCCACGTCCGCAGGGAGCCCCCCATGTCCGACCCGACGTCCGCCGCCCCCCTCCGCATCCTGGGAATCGCGGGGAGCCTACGGGAGGGCTCCTTCAACCGGGCGCTCCTCCGGACGTGCGGGGAGTTGGCCCCCGCCTCCATGGAGGTGGAGATCTTCGGGGAGCTGGGGGGCATTCCCTCCTTCGATCAGGATCTGGAGGCGGAGGGCGACCCCCCGGCCGTGCGCCACCTGAAGGAGGCCATGGCGGAAGCCGACGGACTCCTCATCGCCACCCCGGAGTACAACTACTCGGTGCCGGGCGTCCTCAAGAACGCCCTGGACTGGGCCTCCCGTCCCGCCAGGGAGACTCCGCTCCGGGGGAAGCCCGTGGGGATCGTGGGGGCCTCGGGAGGGGGGAGCGGGACCATGCGGGCCCAACTGGCCCTGCGCCAGGTGTTCGTGTTCACCGGCTCACTGGTCCTCTCCAAACCCGAGGTCTACGTCACCCGGGCCCCTGAGAAGTTCTCCGACGGCCGCCTCACGGACGAGGGGACCCGGGAGCATCTGGGCCGCTTCCTCTCCGCCCTGGAGGAATGGGTGCGGCGTTGGCGCGATCAGCCGCCGGACGCTTCCACCCGGTAGACCCCTCCCTCGGAATCCCCGGTGACCACGTAGAGGTGGCCGTCGGGGCCCTGACGAACGTCCCGGATCCGTCCCAGCTCCCCCAGGAGGAGCTCCTCGAGGTGGACCACCTCCCCGTCCTCCAGCACCACCCGGAGGATGCGCTCGGCCCGGAGTCCCCCGGCCAGGAGATTCCCCTGCCAGGTGTCGTGGAAGCCCCCACCGGAGACCACCGCCAACCCCGAGGGAGCCAGGGTCGGCAGGAACTCGAAGACCGGCTCGGTCATGTCCGCCTCCTGGTGGTCCCGGAGGTCGCTGAAGGGCTCCTGGGTCTGGTACTCCCGCCCGAGGCTCGCCGTGGGCCACCCGTAGTTCCGGCCGGGGACGAGGAGGTTCAGTTCATCTCCGCCCCGGGGCCCGTGCTCCGTGGCCCAGATCTCCCCGGTCTCGGGATGCTGGATGATGCCCTGGATGTTCCGGTGGCCCCAGGTATAGATCTCCGAGGCCACGTCGGGGTCCCCCACGAAGGGGTTGTCGTCGGGGACGGAGCCGTCGGCGTTCAGTCGCACCACGGTGCCCGAGTGGTCCATGGGGTCCTGGGCCCGGGGGGGATCCGCCCCCCGATCCCCGATGGTCATGAGGAGGGTGCCGTCGTCCAGGAAGAGGATCCGGGAGCCGTAGTGGCGGCCCGGGGAGGTGTACGTGTTGGACTCGAAGAGCTCCTCCAGCTCCACCAGGGCGTCCCCTTCGAGGCGGGCCCGGATGAGGGCGGGGACGGAGGACTCCTCATCCCCCTTGGAATAGGTGATGTAGATCCACCCGTTCTCCTCGTGGTCCGGGTGCACCACCACGTCCAACAGCCCCCCCTGGTTCTGCACGTGGATGGGGGGAAGCCCTGAGATCTCCGTGGCCGCGCCGTTCTCCAGGAGCTGGAGGCGGCCCGGCCGCTCGGTGACGAGGAGCCGGTCATCGGGGAGGAAGGCCACCGCCCAGGGCTGTTCCAGGCCGGTGGCGATCTCCATGACCCGGAGGTCCTGGTACTCCGTGCTCTCCTCCACCACGGCGATGGACTCCGCCACGGCGTCCTCCGGGGGCTCGCAGCCGAGGAGGGTGAGGAGCGCCATCGGGAGGAGGAGGGCGAGGCCGAGCCTCGCCGGCAGGCGGTCCGGAGCGGGGAGGGATGATCCCGACCCGGAACCGGGGCTCCGGCGATGGGGGAATGTGGGCGGGGTGGGCGGGTCGACGGGGCCGAACATCTCCATCCTCCTTCTCGGGCTTCCAGGATTCGGGGGACCTCCCCCTCCCTTCCCCACCCGCGGGAAGGGGGAGAGTTCCGGAGGCCGGGGCCGGGGGGAGCGGGGCGGCTCCGGAGGTGAATCCTTTGCTGCCGCAGGGGTTGGGACCATACAATTGAAGGTGCGACCCGGGGGAGCGCCCCGGGCGGATCCGTCACCGGACCAGGATCATGTCCAGGAACGTCTCCCATCTGAGCGGCCGGGAAGGGAAGGAGCTCACCGACTCCCTCTGGGAGCGCCTCCTGGAGGCGGCCCGGGGGCTGGAGCCCCGGGAAGGGGCCCACCGGGAGATCGCCGAAGACTTTCTGGTGGGAGAGGCCATCCCCTTCGGAACCTCCTCCTTCTACGATCTCCTGAAGCCCGAGGCCCGGGAGAAGCGGGCCTTCGTGTGCAACGGGAGTGCCTGTCTCCTGGCAGGAACCCAGGAGTCGGTCCACCAGGAGCTGGCCCGCCACCTCCCCGAGGAGGCCATCGGCCACCTCTGCTGCCTGGGCCGCTGTCACGAGAACGGGGCCTTCCAGTTCGAGGGCCGGAACTACTCGGCCCGGACACCGGAGGAGATCCGCGCCGTCGTGGGCTCCCCCGCGACCGACCCGGGGAGCGCTCCGGCCACCGGCGCCGCCACCCCGTCCAGCCCCGACCCCCGCCGCCTGGGGGCGGACGCATACCACGTGGGGAGCTCCATGGCCGAGCCCCTCCTGGTGGCTCCCTTCCCCGGGGTGGAGGCCTTCTACGCCGAGTGGGAACGGACCCTGACCCGGGACCCGGAGGAGCTCCTGGAGGAGATCCGGGCGTCGAATCTCCGGGGCCGAGGGGGCGCCGGCTTCCCCATGGCCTTCAAGCTGCAGAGCTGCCGGGACACCCCGGGGGAGCGGAAGTACATCGTCTGCAACGCCGACGAAGGGGACCCGGGGGCCTTCAGCGACCGCTACCTCATGGAGGAGCGACCCCACCTGGTCCTCTTCGGGATGGTGGTAGCGGGGTACATCACCGGCGCGGACACCGGCGTGGTCTACATCCGGGCGGAGTACCCCGAGTCGGTGGAGGCGGTGACCCTGGCCGTGGCGGAGCTGGAAGCCCGGGGCCTGGTGGGTCGGGACATCCGTGGGTCCGGATTCCACTTCCGGTTCAAGGTGATGCAGGCGGCGGGGGCGTACATCTGTGGGGAGGAAACGGCCCTGCTGAACAGCATCGAGGGGAAGCGGGGGGAGGTGAGGGTCCGCCCTCCCTATCCCACCCAGGAAGGGCTCTTCAACCGGCCCACGGTGGTGAACAACGTGGAGACCCTGGCCTGTCTCCATTTCATCCTCTCCCGGGGGGGCTCCGCCTTCGCCGCCCTGGGTCGGGGACGGTCCACGGGAACGAAGCTCCTCTCCCTGGACAGCGCCTTCCGTCGGCCGGGCCTCTACGAGGTGGAGCTGGGGACCCCCCTCCGGGTGGTGGTGGACGAGCTGGGCCAGGGGTTCCGGAAGCCGGTGAAGGCCCTCCACGTAGGGGGCCCCCTGGGGGGGATCGTGCCCATGTCGAAGGTGGATGACCTCACCGTGGACTTCGAGAGCTTCCAGGAACACGGGTTCCTTCTGGGCCACGCCAGCATCCTGGCCATCCCCGAGGACTTTCCCCTGGTGCTGTATCTGGAGCACCTGTTCGAATTCACCGAGGTGGAGAGCTGCGGGAAGTGCTTCCCGTGTCGGATCGGGAGCGTGCGGGGGAAGGAACTCCTCCGCGCCGCCCGGACCGAGGGCCGCCCCATATCACGCCGGCTCTTCGACGATCTCCTGGAGACCCTGGAGATCGGATCCCTCTGTGCCCTGGGCGGTGGGCTTCCCCTGGGCGTGAAGAACGCCCTCCACCACTTCTCCCATGAGCTCGAGCCCCATTTCAGCGATGTCTGAGGCCGCTGCCGGCGCGTCCCCCGGCCCCATGGCCCCGCCGCACCCGGCTTCCGGGGCGCCCGCCGCCCCGCCCCGCCCGGCCCCCGGGAAGCCGGGGGTGCCGCCTCCCTCCGCTCCTCTGCCGGAGGCGGACACCCCGGTGGCCCATGTGGGCGGGGTCGCCCACGCCATCCGCCCCGGAGAGACCATCCTGGCCTTTCTCCGCAGAGTGGTGGGTCCCGATCCCGTCCCCACCCTCTGCGACGCTCCGAACCTGGAGCCCTCCGGGAGCTGCCGGGTGTGCTGCGTGGAGGTGGCCCTGGAGGCGGACGGCCCCCGCCGGGTGGTGGCCAGTTGCCATACCCCCGTCACCCCGGGATCCCACGTCCTCCCGGACACCCCCCGGATGGAGCGCCTCCGGCGGAACATCGTGGAGCTGGTCCTCACCGACTATGACGGGGAGCGTCTGAAGACCGAGGACCATGGGAGGAACGAGCTCCACAACGTGGTGACGCGCATCGGCTACCCGGGCTCGGGGCCCGGGGAACCCCTCCAGGTCCGCTACCCCGCCGGCGCCAACCACCTGGATACGGCCCCGGACCACAGCCACCCCTACATGGTGGCGGACCTCTCGGCGTGCATCTACTGCTACCGATGCGTCCGGGCCTGCGACGAGGTGCAGGGGGAGTTCGTCCTGAGCGTGGAAGGGCGGGGATTCGACTCCCGCATCGTCATGGGGATGGGGGGGAGCTTCGCCGAGAGCGCCTGTGTCTCCTGCGGCGCCTGCGCCCAGGCGTGCCCCACCAGCGCCATCAGCGACGTCTTCGGGAGCAAGGAGGTGGTGGCGGACCGGGTGGAGCGGACGGTCTGTACCTACTGCGGGGTGGGGTGCAACCTGGAGGTGAAGGTGAAGGAGGGAGAGGTGGCGGGGATCACCGCCCCCTGGGACGCCGAGGCGAACCGGGGGCACACCTGCCTCAAGGGACGCTACGCCTTCTCCTTCTATGACCACCCGGACCGGATCCGGACTCCCCTCCTCCGCCGGAACGGGTCCCTGGAGCCCGCCACCTGGGAGGAGGCCTACGACTTCATCGAGGAGCGCTTCCGGCGGATCCTGGAGGAGGACGGCCCCGACGCCATCGCCGGGATCAGCAGCGCCCGGTGCACCAACGAGGAGAACTACCTCCTCCAGAAGTTCATGCGGGTGGCCATCGGGA
>JBJHCB010000187.1:0-5644 GCA_050485805.1 Gemmatimonadota bacterium
CCCCTGCAGGGACACGGAAAGGCTCACCAGCGGCCTCCCCGACCCAGGCGGGTCAGGAAGAGGAGGACGCCCCCGGCCATGATGGACAGGAGGAGGGCCAGGAGGTGGGCCTCCTCCAGCCGGTCTCCCTGCACGGCGTCATAGATGGCGATGCTGGCCGTACGGGTCCGCCCGGGGATGTTCCCCGCCACCATGAGGGTGGCTCCGAACTCCCCCACGGCCCGGGCGAAGGCCAGGGCGATCCCGGCCAGGATCCCGCGCCATGCCAGGGGGATGGTGACGGTGAGGAGGATCCCCACCTCCCCCCTCCCCAGGGTACGCGCCGCCTCCTCGAACGTGGTGTCCACCTGCTCGAACCCTCCCTGCGCCGCCCGGACCAGGAAGGGGAGGGCCGCCACGAAGGCGGCCAGGACGGCGGCGGTGGGGGTGAAGACGATGCGGCCCAGCCCCGCGGCCTCCCACAGCTGCCCCACCGGGCCCTCCCGCCCCACCACCAGCAGGAGGTAGTAGCCCAGGACCGTGGGGGGGAGGACCATGGGGAGGAGCACCAGGACCCCCAGGAGATCCCGACCCGGAAAGGTGCGGCGGGCCAGGATCCAGGCCAGGGGGACACCGGCCACCAGGGCCAGGAGGGTCGCCAGCAGCGCCACCTGGAGGGAGAGGGCCAGGGGCCCCGTGGGGAAGGGGGTCACGGGTGCCCGCCCCCGCGGCCGCCCCTGTCGCTGCCCTCTTCGGGCAAGGGGCCCTCGGGTCCGGAGCCGGGAGGGGGGAGGAAGCCGAAGCGCCCCAGGATCGCCTGGCCCTCCGCACCGGCCATCCACTCCAGGAAGGCCGCCGCGGCCGAGGGGTACCGGCTGCCCCGAACCACGGCTCCCGCCTGGATCAGCGGTGCGTGGAGCCCGGGCACCACGGGGAGATGCCGTCCCGTCTCCCCCTCCCGGATGAGGCCCAGGGCCACGAAACCGGCATCGGCGTTCCCGGTCCTCACGAACTGGGCGGCCTGCGCCACGTTCTCGGCGAAGACCAGGCGGGGGGCCAGTCGGTCCCAGACCCCGGCCCGCTCCATGGCCTCCCGGGCGGCGCGGCCGTAGGGGGCGTGTTCCGGGTTGGCCAGGGCGATGACCTGGAACGACGGATGGTCCAGCTCCTGGACTCGAGCCGGGACCGGTCGGCCATCCGCCAGGAGGAGGGTCAGGGGACCCACGGCATAGTCGCGACGGGTGTCGGGCTCCAGCCGCCCCCGCCCCTCCAGCCGGTCCACGAAGCTCCGGTCCGCCGACAGGAAGAGGTCCGCCGGCGCACCCTGCTCCACCTGTGCCGCCAGGTTCCCCGAAGACCCCAGGACCAGGTCGCTGGCTACCCCGGTGACGGCCTCGAACTCCCGGGCCAACTCCGGGAGCGCCGTGGCGAGATCGGAGGCGGCAAGAATCAGAATTCGTGTTATACCTGTGGTGGTGCTCCCGGTGCCCCGTCCCTGGAGACCTTCCTCGTCGTCCGCCCCGCCCGGCGAGCATCCGGGATGGACGAGGAGGATCAGGGCAAGGAGCCACCGTCCGACGCCGCTCCGGCATGGAGTCCTACCCCTTGCCCGACGGTCGCGCCATGGGACGGGGGAGCACCGGCGGAGCTGCAAGGTCATGGCAGGTAGCCTGGGGAAGGAGTGGCGGCCCGTGGTCAGACCGGCCGTCCCATGGGAGTCACGTCGTATCCCCCCAGGGACTCCACCTGCCCCTGGAGGCCCGGGGACTCCAGGAGATCCAGGAGGGCACCCACCGCGGGGTCGTCCAGGAGGTGGTCGGGGATCATCAGGTCGTACCGCTCCTCCTCCAGGGGGACCCAGGCCAGATCGAAGGCCCGGGCGGCGGCCCGGATACCCACGCCGGCGTGGGCCACCCCCGACGCCACGGCCTGGGCCACGGCCCAGTGCCCCGGCGCCGCGGTCTCCCGGTACCCGGGGATCGCCGCCCCCTCGATCCCTCTCTCCTGGAGGAGGCGATCCAGGAGGGTCCGACTCCCCGACCCGGGCTCCCGGTTGACGAAGCGGAGCTCCGGTCGGGCCAGATCCTGGAGACCCTCGATCCCCATGGGATTCCCCGGGGGGAGGAGGAGACCCTGCTCCCACACGGCAAAGGCGATCCGGGTGCAGGGGAAGGCCGACTCCCCACCTCCCCGGCGGCCTGGACGGTCCGGGCCGGGAGTGGGGTACGGCGGGAGGTGGGATCCGGCCACATGGGCCTGCCCCTCGCCCAGGGCCTCCAGGGCGGCTCGGCTTCCCAGGGGAAGCCAGAGGAGTTCCACCCCCGCCTCCAGGGCCAGGAGGGCTCGGAGGAGGGTGGTGGCGGGGTCACACCCCACCAGCACCAAGGGGGAGCCCGCTGCGAGGGGAAGGGGCTCCAGGGAGAGACCTTCCCACTCCCCGCCGGGACCCCGGGCATCCCCCCTACCCTCCCGGGGGTCGGGGAGGGGCAGGGGCGCCCCCAGCCTGGCCGAGGCGGGTTCAGGTCCGGCGCCCCCCGTGCCCTCTGCGGGGACGAAGGCGTCTCGCCCTCCGATGGAGACCTGGCGGATCCTCCGACCCTGGCGCCGCTCAGCCGGGGCGGCGTCTTCGGAACCGCCTCCGTCCCGCGGGCCCAGCCGGAAGACCCGCTCCACCGGGACGTCCAGGGCGCCCGCCAGCCGGAGGGCCGCCTCCACGGAGGGAACGGCCTCCCCCCGCTCGATGGCACCCAGGGCCTGGCGGGATAGCCCCACCCGCCGGGCCAAGTCCGCCTGGGTGAGGTCCGCGGCTCGTCGGAGCTCCCGAAGCCGGGTGTCGAGTCCGCTCCCTGGCTGCGACGCGGCGGGGGGCTCCTCCGGGGAGGCGTTGGGGGGACGAGGGGTCCGGGGCACGGGCACCTTGGTGGGTCGGAGGGGGAACGAGGCAATAGTATGGTGAACTTGTCGTGATGACAACTGAACACGTCAATACACGAAGCAGGGCGTCCTCCCTCCCCACCCCTTTGCTCCCCCGGGCCCCGGGTTGCCCTCTCCCCCCGGTTTCGGGTATCGTCGGGCGCTTCCCCGTCCAGTCGAACCTCGGGAAACGCCCGGGAAACGCCCGGGGACCCCCCCGGGTGACGCCTCCGGGAGCCCCGGTGAGCGGGTCCCGATCCCGGATCACGGCACCCCCAGCGTGGCTCCGCGTCACCCCCCTTGGCACCGAATGAGCACCGCATGAGCACCGAGTCCGTCCTCGTCGCCCACAAGTTCGGCGGCTCCAGCGTCGCCGACGCAGATCGCGTCCGCCATGTGGCCCGCCTCCTGGTGGAGCGGCCCGAGACCCGACAGGTGGTGGTGGTCTCCGCCCTGAAGGGGGTCACCGACACCCTCCTGGGCCTGGTCCGGGACGCCGCCGGTCGCCGTCCGGGGCTGGACCCGGAAATGGAGGCCCTCTTCCGGAGGCACCGGGAGATGGCCGAGGGGGTGAACGCGGACCCCGGGGTGCGGGAACTCTTCGAGGGGGAGTTCGACGAGGTCTCCGCCCTCCTCCACGCCCAGGGCCTGCTGGGGGCCCCGTCGGCGGATCTCGCGGATCTGGTTTCGGGGATGGGGGAGCTGTGGTCCGCCCGGATCCTCCAGGCCGCACTCCAGGATGCTGGGGCCGAGGTGGAACTCCTGGACGCCCGGGATGTGCTGGTGGTGGAGCCCGGGGAGTTGGGGCCCGTGGTGAACTGGGAGCTCAGTCGCGAGCGCCTCCTGGCGTGGAAGCGGGCGCACCCGGGGCGCCGGGTCGTGGCCACCGGGTTCATCGCCCGGGAGCCGTCGGGGCGGGTGACGACCCTGGGTCGGAACGGGAGCGACTTCTCCGCCGCCATCCTCTCCGTCCTCTTCGGTGCCCGGGAGCTCCACATCTGGACCGATGTGGACGGCGTGCTCAGCGCGGATCCCCGGCTGGAGCCCGAGGCCGTCCTCCTCCCGGAGCTGAGCTACGACGAAGCCCTGGAGCTGGCCTATTTCGGGGCCCGGGTCCTCCACCCCCTCACCCTGGCCCCGGCCATCGGCGCCGGGATCCCCGTCCACATCCGGAACACCTTCCGCCCCGACCGGCCGGGCACCCGAATCGGCGCCACCCGTTCCCCGTCGGGTCCCGTGAAGGGCCTCTCCATCATCGAAGACCTGGCTCTGGTGAATCTGGAAGGGGCGGGAATGATCGGCGTGCCCGGGACGGCGGAGCGGGTCTTCGGCGTCCTCCACCGGGCGGGCGTCTCGGTGGTCATGATCTCCCAGGGGAGCTCGGAGCACTCCATCTGCTTCGTGGTCCGCCGAGCCCAGGCGGATCTCGCCCGCACGGCCCTGCGTACCGCCTTTGAACGGGAGCTGCGGGCGGGACAGGTAAAGGACGTGAGCATCACGGAGAACATCGCCGTCCTGGCCGCCGTGGGGGACGGGATGGCCGGAACACCGGGGATCGCGGCCCGCATCTTCGGCCAGCTCGCCCGGGCGGGCGTGAACGTCCGGGCCATCGCCCAGGGGGCCTCGGAACGGAACGTCTCCGTGGCGGTGGCCGGGCACGACGCGCGCCGCGCCCTGCGGGCCATCCACTCCGGGGTCTACCTCTCGCCCCAGACCATCTCCGTGGGGCTCATCGGGCCCGGGAATGTGGGGCGCACGCTCCTGAAGCAGCTGGCGGAGACGGCTCCCCGCCTGAAGGCCGAATCCAACGTGGACCTCCGCCTCCGGGCGGTGGCCACGTCCAAGAGGATGCTGCTGGACGAGCGCGCCCTGGAGCCGGAACCCGATCTCCCCCACCTCGCCGAGGAGGGGCGGGGGACAGATCTCCAGCTGTTCGGGGAGCATGTGGGAGCCTCCCACCTCCCCCACGCGGTCATCCTGGACTGCTCGGCCTCCGACGCCGTCGCGGAGCACTACGAGAGCTGGCTGGCGGCGGGGATCCACGTGGTGACCCCCAACAAACAAGCCGGGGCGGGGCCCATGCCGCGGTGGAGGACCCTCCAGGCCGCCGCCCGGGGGAGCAACGTTCGTTGGCGCTACGAGGCCACGGTGGGCGCGGGCCTCCCGGTGATCCAGACCCTCCGGGATCTCCTGGACACCGGGGACCGTCTTCACCGGGTGGAAGGAATCCTCTCTGGCACCCTGAGCTACCTCTTCAACCGGTTCGACCAGGGGGGCTCCTTCGCGGAGCTGGTCCGGGAGGCCCAGGAGCTGGGGTTCACGGAGCCGGATCCCCGGGACGACCTCTCGGGGCTCGACGTGGCCCGGAAGCTGGTGATCCTGGGGCGGGAGGCGGGGCTGGAGCTGGAGCTGGACGACGTCCGCCTGGAGAGCCTGGTGCCCAAGTCGCTGGAAGGGATCCCGGTGGAGGACTTCATGGATCGCCTGGGGGAGCTGGACGGACATCTGGAGGCGCGGTTCGCCGAGCTCTCCCGCCCCGATCACCTGCTCCGGTACGTGGCCACCCTGGAGATGGACGGGACGGCCTCGGTGGGTCCGGTGGCCCTCCCCCGGGCGCACCCCTTCGCCAACCTCAAGCCCACGGACAACATCGTCCAGTTCACCACGGACCGGTATGCCGAGAACCCCCTCATCGTCCAGGGACCCGGCGCGGGACCGGAAGTGACGGCCGGCGGGGTCTTCGCGGATCTTC
>JBJHCB010000188.1:0-5642 GCA_050485805.1 Gemmatimonadota bacterium
ATCCGGTACACCGCCTCGTTGAGGCGGAGGGCCACCGCCAGGGGGTCGCTCCGGACGGACCGCCGGGACCCCACGATGCGCCGGGCCTCGGACTGGATCCGGGGATCCCCGCTCTGGATGAGGGGCTCGGGCTCCAGGGCCCCCCTCAGGTCCATGCGCGGGTACGGGAGCTGGTACCCGGGTCGGAGGGCGTCCAGGGACTCCCGGCGGACCACCAGGGTGTCTCCCCGGAGCTCCTGGCGGCCCCCGTCCAGCTCGAACCCCTCCAGCTCCACGCCGGAGAGGAGGAAACGGAGCTCCCCATGGTCCTCCACCCGCCCCAGCTCCACGTTGGACTGGATGGCGGTGGCCAGGATGACGTCGCCGGACAGGTCCCCGCCGGCCCGATGGGCCCGCCCGTCGTCCCGGGCCTGCCGGGCCAGCTCGAAGGCCGTCCGCTCCAGGGAGAAGCCCATGGGGGAGGAGGACCGGACCACCCGTCCGTCCTCGTCGATCCAGCTCTCCACGGAGATTCCCCCATAACGCTCCTGCACCTGCCAGACGGGGACGGGGCGGGGGTCTCCCGGGAGCCACCGTCCGGCCCCGGCATCCAGGAAGGCGGAGTCGGGAAGGAGGAGGGTGTCCCGGGCCAGGACCTCCACCTCCACCACCCGGGTGGAGACGGTGGAGGGGTCGAAGACGGAGAACCGGTGGGTCCGTCCCTCCCTCAGGAGCCCCCCCTTGGCCAGCCGGATGGGAAGGGCCGCCGCGAAGAGGGGCGCCTCACCCACCCGGAAGGTGACCTCCTGGAGGCTTCCGCCTCCACCGTCCACCTGCACCCGGAGGAGGGAGTCGCCCTCCACCGCGCCGTCGGCCGCGAAGCGTCCCGCGTCGGAGGTGAGGGAGAAGTGGAAGTCCAGGAGCGAGAGGGTGGGGGAGAGGGAGACCCGGGTGCGGGCCACCGCGGTTCCCGCCTGGCCCATGGCCTGGAGCTCCAGGTCCAGCATGTCCTCCAGGAGGAACCCCTCCGGAACGGTGTCCAGGCGGGACGAGGCGGTGCCCACGGCCTGGCCCCCCATGCGCACGGCATAGAAGTGGGTGCCGGGATCCAGGGTGAGGGTGGCCCGGGCCAGCCGGGTGAGCTCGGGCTGGAAGTACGCCCGGCGGATCTGGAGCCCCAACATCCCCACCCAGAGGACCAGGATCGCCACCCCCAGAAGGGCGCGTCGACTCACCCCTGCCCCCCCTGGAATGCCCGGTCCCGCTCCCGCCGGAAGAGGTCCTCCTCGTAGGCTCCGGGCACCGCGATGGTGACCCGGGAGGGGAAGGGAGCGTCCTCCGCGTGCTCCCGGAGGGCCTCCAGCGTCACCCGGGCCGCCGTCTCGGCGGAGAGATTCCCGGCCCCGGTCCCCAGGGGGGGAAGGACCAGGTGGTCCAGCTCCCATCCCGCCGCCTGACGGAGCCCGTTCCGGAGGGCCCGGGCGAGCCCCGAGGGAGAGATGCCCTCCTCGCCGGATCGGAGGACCAGGTGGAGGAGGAAGGGAACGGACAGGTCTCCGCCGGGCGTCACCAGCGCGGCGCCCACCGGGGCCTCCCCCGTGGCACGGAGACGATCCAGGACGCCCTCCCCCGCCACGCGCCCCACCCTTCGGCAGAGGGGCGTCAGCCCCTCCAGCCCCTCCCCCACCGAACGGGCCAGGACCTCTCCCTCCACCTCCAGGGGGTCCGCCTGCACCACCTCCACCTGCATCCGCCCCGGGGGACCGGGGGCCCCGTCCTCCGTCATCCAGCCGCTCCGGGACCGGAGGGGGTCCTCATCGCGCGGAGAACTGGCGGGACTTCCGGTACATGGCCGCCGCCATCTCCGGTTCGCCCTTCCGGTCGTAGAGGATGCCCATGACGTGGAAGGCCCTTGGATTCCCGGGCTGCAACTCCACCGCCCGCTGCAGGACCCGCAGGCCCTCCTCCACCCGCCCCAGACGGTTCAGGGCCTCTCCCCGGTAGAAGTGGGCCGAAGCATGGTTCTCGTCCCGTTCGCACACCCACCGGAGCTCCGCCTCGGCCTGGCTGGAGAGCCCCCGCCGGAAGTGGAGGATTCCCAGGTTCGCCCGCACGTCCGTCCCCGAGGGGTCCAGGCGCAGGGCCCGTCTCAGGGCCTCCTCCGCCTCCTCGAACCGGCCCAGGGCGCCCAGGGCCGCCCCCAGGTTGGAGAGGAGCTCGGGGTTCTCGGGTTCCAGCTCCAGCGCCGCCCGGAGGTGCTCCGCAGCCGCCCCGTGATCACCCGTACGATCCAGGAGGACCGCCAGATTGTTCCGGGCCCGGAGGTGTCCCGGGTCCAGCTCCAGGACCTCCCGGTACCCGGCCATGGCTTCGGAGAGGTCCCCCCCCCGGGCCAGGGCGAGGGACTCGCGGAAGCGGCGCTCCGCCGGCGAGACGGGAGGCGCCTCCTGGGGCGGAGCCGCTTCAGGTGTCCCTTCGTCCGGACTCACGGCCCCTCCTCCCCGGTCTCCCGGTGCACCCATCCCAGGTAGGGGGCGTGGCCCCGGGGCACCTCCACCACCAGCACCTCGGGGACGTCGTAGGAGTGGAGCTGGGGGATCCGCCGGAGGAGCGCCTCCTCCAGCCCGGGGGGGGCCTTCAGGACCAGGAGCGCCTCGTCGGCCTCTTCCACCCGGCCCTCCCAGCGGTAGATGGACCGGACGCCGGGGATCACGTTCCCACAGGCCGCCAGGCGTTCCTCCACCAGGGTCCGGGCCAGGGCGCGGGCCTCCGCCTCCCGCGCCGTCACCAGGAGGAGTCGGATCCCCGGGGGGGAATCACCAGCCGAGGAGGACATCGTCTCCCTCCCGGGTCTCGTCGTACACCTCCCGGAGCTTCTCCTGGAAGCGCTCCTGCACCACCCGCCGCTTCACCTTCTGCGTGGGGGTGAGGGATCCATCCTCGATGGTGAAGGGGGTGTCCAGGATCACCAGCTTCTTGGGCGTCTCGTAGCGGGCCAGCTCCGACAGGGTCCCCGTCATCTCGGAGTGGAGCTTCCGGCCCACCCGTTCATCGGCCAGGACCGTCCGCCGATCTCCCGTGATCCCCTGCTCCCGGGCCCACCCCTCCAGGGCGTCGAAGTCCGGGACGGCCAGGAGGGTGATGAAGCGCTCCCGGTCCCCCACCAGCACCGGCTGGTCGAAGAAGGGGTTCTGCTTCAGGCGGTTCTCGATGGGCTGGGGCGCCACGTTCTTCCCCCCCGCCGTGACGATGAGGTCCTTCTTCCGGTCGGTGATCCGAAGGAATCCCTCGTCGTCCAGCTCCCCCACGTCCCCGGTGTGGAACCACCCGTCCTCGTCGATGGCCTCCCGGGTGTCCTCCGGACGGTTGTAGTACCCCTTCATGACCTGGGGGCCCCGGACCAGGATCTCCCCGTCGGACGCGATGCGGATCTCCGTTCCGGGGACGGGCTTCCCCACCGTGCCGATCCGGAACTCCGAAGGGAAGTCCCGGGGGGTGTTCACATTGGTCACGGGACTCGTCTCGGTGAGGCCGTATCCCTCCAGGATCATGATCCCCGCCGAGAAGAAGAACGTGTTGATCTCGGGGGAGAGGGGCGCCCCGCCGCTCACGAAGTAGCGGAGCCGTCCGCCCACCGCATCGGAGATCTTGGAGAAGACCAGCTTCCGGGCCAGGCCGTACCTCAGGCGGAGGGAGGCCGGGGGCACCTTCCCCGCCAGGCGGTATTCCGCCCCGCGCCGACCCACCCCCCGGGCCCACCCCACCAGGACCCCCTTCACCCCGGTGGCGGAGGTGACCCGGGCATAGACCTTCTCGTACAGGCGGGGGACCGACACGACGATGGTGGGCCGGACGAGCTTCAGGTCCTCCGGCACCGTGTCGATGGATCGGGCATAGACGATGGTGCACCCCTTGGTGAAGAGGAGGTAGTCCACCATCCGTTGGAAGACGTGGGAAAGGGGAAGAAAGGAGAGGCTCGTGTCCTCCTGGTCCAGGGGAAGGACCTGGCTCGCCGCCCGGATGTTGGAGGCGAGGTTGTTGTGGGAGAGCATGACCCCCTTGGGGTCGCCCGTGGTCCCGGAGGTGTAGAGGATGGTGGCCGTGTCGCCGGGGGCCGCCGAGAGGGCGTCCGCCCGGAATCCCGCCTCCGAGCCGCCGGCCAGGGCGTCCGCTCCTTCGGCCACGAAGTCCCGCCAGGCCCGGACTCCCTCGGGGAGGTCGCCCGCCGGGGGGTCGAAGACCACGATCTGCCGGAGCTCCGGAAGGTCGTCGCGAATCTCCAGGACCTTCTCCAACTGCTCCTGGTCCGCCACGAAGATGAGGCGCACCCCGGCATCGTCCAGGATGTAGCGGATCTGGGACGGGATGAGGGTGCTGTAGATGGGGACGTCCACCACCCCGCTGCAGAGGCAGGCGTAGTCCGCCAGGGCCCACTCCGGCCGGTTGTCCGAGAGGATGGCCGCCCGGTCTCCCCGGGAGAGTCCGGCCCGGGAAAGCCCGCCCGCCACGGCCCAGACCCGGTCGAACACCTCCTGGTAGGTGAGGCGGTGCCACGCGTCGTTCCGGTGGTGCCGGAAGGCGGCGTGGCGCCCCAGCCGGTCCACCGCGTCCAGGAAGAGCTCCGGCAGGGTGCCCTCTCCCAGGTCGGCGGGATTCGAAGCGTGCTCACGTTGACCCATGGGTTCTCCTCCCGGAGGGGACGAACGGATGGGACCGGACCCGGGGCGGCCTACGGAACGGGCTCAGAGGAGCTCGTGGACCGTCTCGATCTCCAGGTCCGGACGGAGGGTGTGGTAGACGCTGCAGTACTTCTCCTCAGAGAGCTGGATGGCCCGGAGGATCTTCCCCTCGTCCTCCTGACCGGGACCCTTGAGGCCGAAGACCATCCGGATCCGGGTATACCGTCGTGGAGGGTCCGGCGCCCGCTCCCCCACCACCCTCACCTCCAGCGCCTCGAGGGGGACCCGGGACTTCTCCAGGATGGCCTGGATGTCCACCGCCATGCACCCGGCCAGGGCGGCCAAGAGAGCCTCCATGGGGGCCGGCCCCCGGGCGGAGTGGCCGTCCACGATGAAGGAGGCACCGCCTCCCGCCTCCCCCTCCAGGACGAACCCCTCCCCCGTCCAGCGGAGGACCACCTCTCTCAGGTTGGACTGCGTGCTCATGGCGTGCTCGACCACGTGTTCGGGGGGATCCGGGACGGGCGGTGGCCCGGGGTCCGGAGCGCCGTGGGACCCGGGGGAAGGCCGGGATGACTCCTCACTCCTTCTGCTCCTGCAGGTCTCCGGAGGATTCACCCCGGAGTTCCGAAAGGGTGCCCCGGGCATGCTCCACATGCTCCGCCGCCTCGGGCCCCCGGGGCGGATTCGCCAGGAAGGCCTCCAGGTGCCGGATGGCCTCGCCCTCCCGGCCCTTCCGGAGGAGGAGATAGGCCAGGCCGTAGTGGGCTCCGGGCGACTGGGCGTCCTTGTCCAGGACCGACCGGTAGGTCCGCGCCGCCTCCTCCGTCATGCCGATCCGGGTGTAGGCGATGGCAATCTGCTGCAGCACCACCGCGTCCCCGGGGGACTCCTTCAGGGCCAGCCGGAAGGAGGTCAGGGCATCATGGAACTTCCCCTCCCGGAGGAGGGCGAGTCCCTCCTCGTAGTAGTCCACCTTCTCGG
>JBJHCB010000189.1:0-5623 GCA_050485805.1 Gemmatimonadota bacterium
GGCCCTTCGTCCCGATGTCGGGCTCCGACTTCGTGGAGATGTTCGTGGGCGTGGGGGCGTCCCGGGTGCGTGACCTCTTCGAGCAGGGGAAGGCCCACGCGCCGTGTATCATCTTCATCGACGAGATCGATGCCGTGGGTCGGCATCGGGGTGCCGGCCTGGGGGGCGGGCACGACGAGCGGGAGCAGACCCTGAACCAGCTCCTGGTGGAGATGGACGGCTTCGAGGCCAATGAGGGGGTGATCCTGCTGGCGGCCACGAACCGACCCGAGGTCCTGGACCCGGGCCTCCTCCGCCCGGGACGCTTCGACCGCCAGGTGGTGGTGGACTCCCCCGACGTGGCGGGGCGGGAGCAGATCCTCAAGGTCCATGCCCGGAAGCTCCCCCTGGAGGGGAATGTGGACCTGGAGGTCATCGCCAGGGGGACGCCGGGGCTCTCCGGTGCCGACCTGGCCAACATCTGCAACGAGGCCGCCCTCCTGGCCGCCCGACGGGATGCGGAGCGGGTCTCCATGACCGACTTCGAGCAGGCCAAGGACAAGGTCATGCTGGGGACCGAACGCCGGAGCATGGTCCTGACCGAGAACGAGCGGAAGCTCACCGCCTATCACGAGGCGGGGCACGCCGTCATCGGGCTCCGCGTCCCGGGGCTCGACCCCATCCACAAGGTCACCATCGTCCCCCGGGGGAGGGCGTTGGGGATCACCGCCTCCCTCCCGCAGGAGGACCGCCACTCCTATACCAAGGACTGGCTCCAGGGTCAGCTCTGCATGCTCTTCGGGGGGCGGGTGGCGGAGGAGATGGTCTTCGGTCCGGAGAAGGTGACCACCGGGGCCGGGAACGACATCGAACGGGCCACCCAGATGGCCAGGCGCATGGTCACCCGCTTCGGGATGTCCGAGGTGGTGGGGCTCATGGCGGTGGGCGACTCGGACCAGGAGGTCTTCCTGGGGCGGGAGATCCACCAGCGGAGGGACGTGTCGGAGCACACGGCCCAGCTCGTGGACCGCGAGGTGAAGCGGATCCTGGACGAGGCCCACGAGCAGGCCCGGGCGGTGCTGGAACGCGAGCAGGATCTCCTGGAGGCCATCGCCGAGGCGCTCCTGGAGCGGGAGACCCTGGACGGGCACGACGTGGACCTCCTGGCCCAGGGGAAGCCCCTGCCTCCGCCGAAGCGCGAGACGGAGCCCCTCCTCGGGGGGGGCTCCCCGGAGGACCCGACGTCCGGGGAGGCGACCGCTCCCGAGGGAGGGACGGCTGCCGACGAGGGAGGGGCGCCCACCGATCCGGAAGCCGGGCCGGCCTCCGGGGAGGGGGAGGAGGCGTCCGCCGAGTCACCCGAGGCGGCGGAGGCGCCGGTGCGGAGGAACCCGGAGCCGGAGGCGGGGACGTCCCGGGGATGAGGGTGGATCCGGCGGCCGCGGCCGCGGCGATGCGACCGGTGGGGGTCCCGGCACCGGGGGAGGGGACGCCGGCGAGCCCGGCTCTCCCACCGGAGGCCCTCCCCACCGAGTGGCGCATCCGGGACGGGATCCTTTCCCTGGAGCGCCCCCGGATCATGGGGATCCTGAACCTCACGCCCGACTCCTTTTCCGACGGTGGGGAGCTCCCCACCGTGGATGCCGCGCTCCGCAGGGCCGAGACCCTCTTCCGGGAGGGGGCTTCCCTCCTGGACGTGGGGGGGGAGTCCACCCGTCCCGGGGCCCATCCCGTTCCCGAGGCGGAGGAGCTCCGCCGGGTGATCCCGGTGGTGGACGCCCTCCGCCGCCGCTTTCCCCTCCCCATCTCCGTGGACACCCGGAAGGCGGGGGTGGCCCGAGCGGCCCTGGAGGCCGGGGCCCACGTGGTGAACGATGTCTCCGGGTTGACCTACGATCCCGACCTGGGGCGTGAGGTGGCCCGAGCCGGAGCGGGGCTGGTCCTCATGCACATGCGGGGTACTCCCGGGGACATGGGGGCATGGGCCAGGTACGGGGAGGTGGGCGAGGAGGTGGCGGCGGAGCTCGCCCAGGCGGTGGCCCGGGCGCGGACGGCTGGCGTGCCGGACGACTCCCTGGTCCTGGATCCGGGGATCGGCTTTGCCAAGACCCCCGCCCACAGCCTGCGCCTCCTCCGGGACCTGGGTCCCCTCCGGCGCCTCGGATTCCCCCTCCTCGTGGGAGCGTCCCGGAAGAGTTTCCTGGGGGAGATCCTGGGTGTGCCTCCCGGGGAACGGGGGACCGGAAGCGCGGTGGCCGCAGCCCTGGCATGGCTCCAGGGGGCCCGGATCCTCCGGGTCCACGACGTGGCCCCCACGGTCCAGGCCCTGGCGGTGGTGGTGGCGGTGCACACCGGTGACCCGGCGGCGGGGGCGGCCCTCCCATGAGCGCGATCTGGGACCAGTTCCAGTTCCTCCGCCCGGGATGGGGAGACATGGTGGAGATCGCCATCGTGGCGTTCCTCCTCTATCGGATCCTCATCCTGCTGCAAAGAACGCGGGCGATGCAGATGATCCTGGGGGTGGGGCTTCTGGGTGGGGTCTACTTCATGGCCCGGATCCTGGATTTCTCCCTCATCCGGACGCTTCTGGAGACCCTGTTCCAATACGGCGCCATCGCGGCGCTGGTGGTCTTCCAGCCCGAACTGCGGGCGGCCCTGGCCCGGCTGGGGCAGAGCCGGATGCTCCGGGGGTTCGGGAAGCTGGAGGGGGGGAAGGTGGTGGACGAGATCCTGGAGGCGGTGGAGACCCTCGCCCGGACCAGGACCGGGGCCATCATCGCCCTGGAGAACGAGGTGGGGCTCGACGAGTACGCCCGCACGGGGAGCCCGGTGCAGGCCCCGGTCTCCTCGGAGCTCCTCACCACCATCTTCACCCCCCTCTCCCCCCTCCACGACGGCGCCGTCCTCGTGGCCGGGGACATGATCCAGGCCGCAGGGGCCATCCTTCCCCTGACCCAGACCCAGCTGGCCGACAAGTCCCTGGGCACCCGGCATCGGGCCGCCCTGGGGCTCTCCGAGGAGACGGACGCCCTGGTCATCGTGGTGAGCGAGGAGACGGCCCGGATCTCGGTGGCCCGGGGCGGACGGCTCCAGCTGGGGGTGGGAGTGGAGGGGCTCCGGGCCATCCTGGAAAGCGGCCTCCGGGAACGGACCCGGGGGTTCCGGCTGGTTCCCTCGGCGGGGTGATGGAACCCCCTTTCCCAACGGTCCGGGAGGTGTGCAGATTCGGTTTGACAGCCCGGGGGGCGCCACCTAGATTGCCGCGTTCACTCCCCTGAAGACCCAGACCTCCGCCCCGGAGGGGCTCCGGCCCCCACGGTAGGACACGGAAGCAAAAGGAGCCCGGTTTGGACGAATTCCAGTATAACCTGCTGACCCTCTTCGCCGACGGCGGGTTGATGATGTACGCCCTGGTGCTCTGCTCCCTGGTGGGGCTGGGGGTGTCCATCGCCAAGGCGTGGACCCTCTGGATCGCCCACCGGGACACCGACCGGGTCCTGGCCGAGGTGAGGGAGCTCACGGAAGCCGGGCGCATCCAGGAGGCCATCCGGGCGGCCGCCGACACCCCGGGTCCGGCTGCGGCCATCCTCCTGGCGGGACTTCGGCGGATCGCCAAGGGAGAGGTCCGGGAGGACGAGCTGGAGCAGGCGGTGAACACCACCGGGACCATCGAGCTGGGCTTCCTGGAGCGGGGCCTGGTGATCCTGGCCACGGTGGCCAACGTCGCTCCCCTCATGGGTTTCCTGGGAACGGTGGCCGGAATGATCATGGCCTTCGCATCCATCGAGGCCGCCGGGGACGTGGATCCCACGCTGGTGGCGGCCGGGATCAAGGTGGCCCTCCTCACCACGGCCACCGGCCTCCTCATTGCGATTCCGGTGAACGTGGCCTACAACTTCTTCGTGACCCGCATCGACAAGCTCATCGTGGACATGGAGCAGGGGACGCAGCAGCTCCTGAACCTGGCCTGGGACATGGAGCGGGATGGTCGCCTCCGGGTGGTGGGCAGGCCCGTGGTTCCGTCGGCGCGCCCCGTGGCCGCCACCCGCGCGCCCACAGCCCAGCCCCAGAGCCCCCCGGCTCCCCCCACCGAAGGCTCCGAGAAGAAGGACGTGGACGGGACCTGAGGGAAGGTTCCCAGGGGGAACCCCAGGGAACAACACTTGTAAGACCTTCGTAGACGTCACCCACCCGACGGAGCGAGAACGAACGTGGCGATCCTGAACAAGAAATCGAAGATCAGCGACGAGATCCCCTCGTCGTCCATGGCGGACATCGCGTTCCTCCTGCTGATCTTCTTCCTGGTGACCACCGTGTTCCCCCGGGATCGCGGGCTCCGAATCGTCCTTCCGGAGCAGGCCGAGGAGGTGGAGGTTTCCCAGCGGAACATCCTCCACATCAACATCATGCCGGACGGCTTCGTCCGGATCCGGAGGGGGGACAGTCAGAACGAGCAGACGGTCTCTCCCCGGGACGTGGAGGGGATCTGGCGCATCGAAGTGGCTCAGAACCCGAACCTCATCGCCGGCGTCAAGACCCATCCCGACGCCGAGCATCGCCTCATGATCCAGGTCCTGGACGGCCTGCAGGTCGCAGGGGCCGAACGCATCTCGCTTCAGCTGCTGGAGGGCTGACGCATGTCGATCTCTAAGGGTGGATTCCAGAGGAAGTCGAAGGCCTCCGACCAGATTCCCAGTTCGTCCCTGGCGGACATCGCCTTCCTCCTCCTCATCTTCTTCATGGTGACCACGGTCTTCCGCACGGAGTCCGAGCGTCCCATCGAGTGGCCCGAAGCCGCGGCCACACAGCAGATCGACGAGAAGCGTCAGAACATCCTCTACGTCTGGGTGGAACGTACCGGCCAGGTGTGGATGAACGACCAGCAGATCCCCATGGAGCAGGTGTCCAACCTGGTGGCTCCGGCCTGGATCGAGTCGGGGAGGCGCCTGGTGGTTTCGCTCCGGGCCGATGCCCGGGCCCCCTACCGCTACGTGGATGCGGTGCAGCAGGAGATCCGCGACGGGGGGGCGATCTACGTGGTCTTCGCCACGGATCTTGAACGCCGTATGACGAGGGAGAGACGATGAGCACAGAAGCCCAGACACCCGCAGGAGAGGTCGACCTCTTCGAGACGGCGAACGACCGGTTCAAGCGGTCCTTCGGGTCCTGGTTCTGGGGCTCGATGGTGGCCGCCACCATCGTCCATTTCATGGTGATGGCCTTCTGGCCGAACCTCACCGCCTCCGACTTCGCCTTCTCCATGGACGAGATCGAGGCCATCGACCTCCCGCCGGAGATCGAGATCCCGCCGCCGCCGGAGCAGATCCAGCGGCCGGCGAACCCGGTGGTGACCGAGGCCACCATCGACGAGGACATCACCATCGCCCCCACCACCTTCGAGGACAACCTCCCCGAGGATCTCCCGCCGCCCCGGGAAGAGGGCGCGGTGGACATCTCGGACCAGCCCACCTTCACGCCCTTCACCGTGGCACCCGAGGTGCGGAACCGGACCGCGGTGGGGCGGGCCCTGGAGCGGGAGTATCCCTCCCTCCTCCGGGACGCGGGGATCGGTGGAACGGTGCTCATGCACTTCTTCATCGACGAGACCGGGGTGCTTCAGAACGTGCTGGTGGCGGAGTCCTCG
>JBJHCB010000190.1:0-5606 GCA_050485805.1 Gemmatimonadota bacterium
CTCCCGGTTCTTCGCGGCGTTGGTCAGGAGGGCCAGGGCCCCGTACTCCATGTAGTCCACGATGTCATCCAGTCCCCACCGCCCCCCGGGCCAGACCGCCGGGAAGTTGGAGCTCATGACCCGGGCGTCGTAGTTCCCGGACCCGTCGCCGCCCATGGATTCGAAGTCCACGTCGATGGGACGGGCCCAGTTGGCGCTGGCGGTCTCGGAGAGGATCCGGACGCCGCCGTGGTAATGCATGTACGCCCGGCCGGGGGTGAAGATGTCGAAGATGGCGTCCGTGACGATCCCGGTGAATCCATCCTTCGTCATCTCCGCCCGCATGTAGGTCCCCAGCTGGTTCAGCGCCGCCAGGATGAGGGGATCCACGTTGGGCTCCACCGGATCGATGTAGGGCGGGATGAAGTAGCGGGCCCCGGCGCTCCCCATCTGGTGGACGTCGTGGACGATCTGGGGACGCCAGGTGTTGTGGGCCCCCTCCACCGTGAGACGGGTCTCCTGCTGGGCGAAGAAGTACCAGTCCCGGTTGTTGTTGTGGCCGATGTAGTGATGGTAGAGGCGGGGGAGGGGAGCGGACTCGAAGGCCGTCCCCCGATGCTCCCGCCACCAGTCGGCCACCATCTGGGTCCCGTCGGGATTCAGGGAGGGGATGAGGACCAGGATCACCTCGTCCAGGATCTCCAGGATCTTCGGGTCCTCCGAGGTGGCCATGCGGTGCACCAGGCGGGCGGGCATCTGCCCCGCCCCCACCTCGGTGGAGTGGATGTGGCTGGTGAGGAGGACCACCGTGCGGCCTTCCTCCAGGAGGGCCCGCCGCTCCGCGTCGCTCCCGATGCGCCGGGGATCGGAGAGGAGATGCTGGATCTCCCGGAAGCGGTCCAGGCGCGCATGGTTCTCGGGGCTCGTGATGATGAGCTTCACGAAGGGGTTCCCCAGGGTGGCGAGACCCAGGGTGTCGAGCGTGATCCGGGGGCTCGTGGTGGCCACCCGCTCATAGTAGGCCGTTAGCTCGTCCCAGTTGGCCAGCTCCCCCTCGGCTCCGATCTCATGGCCGAAGTGCTCCAGTGGAGAGGGCACCTGGCCGTCCAGCCCCTGGAGGGACGGGAGACCGGGGAGGGCCAGGAGGAGGAAGGCCGACAGGATACCGGGAAGGAAGCGGCGGGCGAAGGCCGCCGGCACCGTCCCGAGGGAAGTGGCGGAAGTGGACGACGAGGAGGAGCATACCAGGCATGGGGTCATGACCGGCTCCGGGGCTGGGGGGTCCGGGGGACCCGTTGGCGATGGGGATCTCCTCGAACCTAGTCCGCGGGGGAGGAGCGGGCCACCCGGAGATCCGTGGATCCCCGACGGACGCCGCCTCACCCGGATCCTCCCCTCAGGGCTCGACGTCCCGGGCCACCCCCACCGCCGTCATCTGGATCTCCACCCGACCGTCCCGGGGCAGGCGGGCCACCTCAACCGTGGCCCGGGCGGGCGGGGCCTCGGAGAAATAGCCGGCGTACACCTCGTTCATGGCCGCGAACTCCTCCACGTCCTGGAGGAAGACCTGGGTCATGACCACGTCCTCGAACCCGAGCCCCGCCGCCCGGAGGACCGCGCCCAGGTTGTCCATGGCCTTCCGGGTCTCTTCCACGATCCCGCCCTCCACCAGCTCGCCGGACTCGACGTCGAGGCCCAACTGTCCCGCGAGGTACACCGTGTGTCCCACCCGGATGGCCTGGGAGTAGGGACCGATGGCAGGGGGAGCATCGGGCGTATCCACCACCAGGCGGACCGGGGCATCGGGGGGCTCCCCGGTGGGAGCCGGCGGCTCGGCGGCGCAGCCCGCCAGGACGAGGAGTGCGGCGGGGACCGCGGACCGGACGCCACGGGACCGGGGGCGTCGCCAGGGAAGGGCAGGGAGGGGGGAGAGGGCCATGGCACCTCCTCGGGGCCTGGGTTTGCGGGATGGGGAGCCGGAGAGCCACCTTGCACGGCCGAAGGGGGGCTCCCGCCGGGGTGCGTCCCGATCCTGCCCGTCCCGTGGGCCCCCTGTCAAACCCGGGTCCCCTCGCCCATCGGGCCTCCTTCCCACCCAACGGGGGCTCCCCCTCCATGGCCCGACGCGCCTCCGATCGCTTCACGTTCTGGCTGGAACGGTTCCTCCTCAGGGGGCCCCAGTACCGGCTCCTCTTCATCGCCGCGGTCATCGGGCTCCTCTCGGTGGCCGCCGGCGCCCTGGTCCTTCCGTCCGGGACCTTCGACTCCTTCCCCGACGCCGTCTGGTGGGCCTTCCTCCGCCTGAGCGACCCGGGGTATCTGGGGGACGATGAGGGGGTCTTCATCCGGGGGGTCTCCACCCTCCTCACGGTCTCCGGCTACGTGGTGTTCCTGGGGTCGCTGGTAGCCATCATGACCCAATGGCTGAACACCACCATGGCCCGGCTGGAGAGCGGTCTGACCCCGGTCACCCGTTCCGGCCACATCCTCATCCTGGGGTGGAACAGCCGGACCGTGCCGGTGGTGCGGGAGCTCCTGGAGTCGGAGGAGCGGGTCCGGCGACTCCTGAAGCGCCACGGAACCCGCTCCCTCCACATCGTGATCCTGTCGGAGGAGGTGACCCCCGCCCACCGACAGGAGCTCCGGGACCAGTTGGGTCCCCTGTGGGACGAGCGACGGATCACCCTCCGCACCGGAACCCCCCTCCGGGTGGACCACCTGGAACGGGGGGATTTCCGGAATGCCTCGGTGATCCTGGTTCCCGGCACGGACCTGGGGACCGGGGGGGGACTCAGTCTGGATGCCCGGACCATCAAGGCCCTCCTCAGCATGGAGGCAGCCACGACCCTTCCGCCTTCCAGGGGGAGGGGGGAGTCCCCCCGCCGGCCCTACGTGGTGGCCGAGGTGTTCGATGCCCGGAAACTGGCCGTGGCCCGGCGCGCCTACGGGGGACCGCTGGAGCTGGTGGCCTCCGATGCCGCCATCTCCCGACTCCTGGCCCAGAACCTCCGGCACCCGGGGCTCTCCCGGGTCTACAACGAGCTCCTCACCAACCGGGAGGGGAACGAGATCTACCTGCCGGAGGCGGGGGACCTGGCGGGGCACCCCGTGGAGGACCTGCACGCCGCCTTCCCCCGGGGGGTCGTCCTGGGAGTGGTGCGGACCGACGGGAACCGGGTCCGGCCCCACCTGAACCCCGAGGCGGGCTTCCGGGTGGAGTCGGGGGACCGGATCGTGGTGGTGGGTCAGAGCTGGGGAGAGGTCCGGGGGGAACACCGGCGACCCCCCGCCCCCCTCCCCCGGGGTGCCCCCCCGACGGCAGCCCCCGGCCCCGGGACCCGGAGGGTCCTCTTCCTGGGGTGGAGCCACAAGGCCCCGGCGCTCCTCCGGGAACTCAGCACGTATGCCGATGAGCCCTTCCAAGTGGACGTGCTGGCTCAGCTCCCCCCCGAGCGGCGGGAGGCGCAGGTGCGCAGATACGGACTCTCCGGGGAACACCTTCCCGTCCGCCAGCTCGAAGGCGACTACACGGTCCACGGGGAGCTCCTCCGCATGGATCCCCTCGGGTACGACGGCATCGTCCTCCTGGGGAGCGACTGGCTCCCCACGGGACACGAGGCCGACGCCCGGACCATCCTGGGCGCCCTCCTCCTCCACGAGGTGACCGCCCGACGGGAGCGGGCCCCGGGGATCCTGGTGGAACTCCTGGACCCGGAGAACGTGGCCCTCCTGGAACGGGGCGGCCTGGAGGTGGTGGTCACCCCCGTCCTGGTGAGCCACATCCTGGCCCAGGTGGCCCTGCGGCGGGAGCTTCGGGCCGTCTTCGACGAGCTCTTCACGGCGGGGGGCGCCGAGGTGGTGTTCCGGAGGGCGGACGGGTACGGGCTGGACGGCAGGGTGGGCTTCCCGGATCTTCAGCGTGCAGTCTGCGCCCGGGGCGAGACGCTCCTGGGGGTCCGGACGGGGACCGGCGCCGTGCTGGAGCGGGAGCTCCTGCTGAATCCCGACCGGAGCCTCCGCTGGCCGGTGGAGGACATGGAGGTGGTGGTCCTGGCCACGTACTGAGACGCAGGTCGTGCGGATCCGGGCATACCCCACGAAGCGACGACGAATCCACGCGGGTCACGCGCACCCACTCGGAAGGGCAAGTCCATGGCAGAGAAGGTCTTGGTGACGGGAGCAACCGGAAAGGTGGGGCGCGAGCTCATTCCCCACCTCCTCACGGCCGGGCTCGAGGTGAAGGCGGGAACCCGGGACCCGGCGGCGGGCCGGGCCCTCTTCCCCTCCGAGGTGGAGGTGGTGGAGTTGAACTACCGCCGGACGGAAACGTACGACGCCGCCCTGACCTGGGCCGACCGGGTCTTCCTCATGCCCCCGCCCTTCAGCCCCGACGCGTTCCAGGACCTGGTCCCCTTCCTGGACTGGGCCGTCTCCACGAAGGTGGACCACGTGGTGCTTCTCACGGCCATGTCCATGCCCGACCTGGACGATCAGGCCCTGCGGAAGCTGGAGCGCCACCTGGAGGGGCAGGACACCGCCCACACCATCCTCCGTCCCAACCTCTACATGCAGAACTTCCACCCCGGGTTCCTCTCCCGGCAGATCCGGAGCGAGGGAACGATCCGCCTTCCCGCGGGGCGGGGACGGGTGAGCCTGGTGGACGTCCGGGACGTGGCGGAGGTGGCCGCCCGGGCCCTCACCGGGGACCGCCACATGGGGCGGAGCTACACCCTCACCGGAGCGGAGGCCCTGACCTTGGAAGACGTGGCCGGTATCCTGTCGGAGGTCACGGGCCGCGAGATCTCCTACGAGCCGCTGGACGATGAGGCCTTCCAGGGCCTCCTGGTGGGGGAGCGGTGGAGGCCCGGGGAGGTGGAGGTGGCGGTGGAACTCTTCCGCTCCATCCGGGCGGACTGGAGGGCTCCCGTCCACGGGGCCGTGGAGCGGATCCTGGGGAAGCCGGCCAGGAGCTTCCAGGACTTCGCCGAGGAGAATGGGGACGCCTGGGGCTAGGGCGCCCAGGAGGAGGAGGCGCACGGGGGTCGGGCGGGGGTCCCTACCGGTACCGCGCCTGCAGCTGGTCCAGCGCCTTCGACCCGGGGCAGAGATCTTCGAAGGGAAGGTCCACCAGGGGCTCGTCCACCGCACCGGCCACCGCGTGCATGTCGGGGGCATCGGGATCCAGGTGGAGGATCCCCGTCACCACCTCCCCCGCCCGCTGGCGCTCCCGGACCCAGGCCCACGCCCGGTCCCGGTCCGTGGGATCGAAGCCCTCCGCCACCTTCCGGAGACGGACCCGGGTCCCGTCATGGAGGGGGACCTCCACGGTGGAGCCCGGCTCATAGGAGACGGTGATCTCCGGCTGGGGGAGGACCACCTCCGCCTCCACCACGGGCTCCAGGTGGGCCCGGGTGTACCGGTATCCCTTCGTGGAGCCGTCGTGGTCGTTGAAGGTGACGCAGGGGGAGATGACGTCCACCAGGGCGAAGCCGCGGTGGAGGATCCCGGCCTTCAGGATGGGGACGAGCTGGGCCCGGTCCCCGGAGAAGGAGCGGGCCACGAAGGTGGCCCCCAGGGTGAGGCCCAGGAGGACCGGGTCGATGGGGGGCTGGCGATTCTCCTGCCCC
>JBJHCB010000191.1:0-5570 GCA_050485805.1 Gemmatimonadota bacterium
ATGAGGTTCGCCGAGATGGCGCCCATCACGATGACGGAGATCACCAGCATTCCGGTGGTGACCGGCTTCCTCACGGCGAAGCGGGGAAGGGACATGATCCTGGTTCCTCGTCGGCTGCGGTGCGTCAGGTCGTTCTGCGAACAAGTGGATCCGGGCACCGGCGGCCCGGACCCGGGGCTAGCTCTCCAGGGGCTTCTCGGGGGAGCCCGCGGCTCCCGAACCCGCCCCCACGGGCTCGGCGGTCTCCGGGGGGGTGGTTCCGTCCGCACCTCCCCGGCCGGGACCCCTTCCTGTGGGATCCCCGGGACCCTCCTCCTCCACCTCCCATTCGAGTCCGGCCACCGGGACGGACCGATCCCCCGCCCGGGCCCCCTCGGGCAGGGGGACCTCTCCCGCCGCCAGGGCCTCCAGCCTCCGCCGCTCCCCCCGGGCCTCGAAGAGCCGGTAGAGGACGGGGATCACCACCAGGGTGAGGAGGGTGGAGAGGAGGAGCCCGCCGATGACGGGAATGGCCAGGGGGACCCGGAGCTCCGAGCCCTCTCCGGGGATGAGGGCCAGGGGGAGGAGCCCCAGGACGGTGGTGAGGGTGGACATGAGGATGGGTCGGAGCCGCACCCGCCCGGCGGTGACCAGGGCCTCGTCCAGGGCGTACCCCTCCTCCCGGCGCAGGACGTTCACGTAGTCCACCAGGACGATGGCGTTGTTCACCACGATCCCCACCAGCATCACCATCCCGATGAGGGCCACCACCGAGAGGGACTGCCCGGTGAGCCAGAGCGCTCCCACCGCACCGGGAATGGCCAGGGGGACGGAGACCAGGATCACCCCCGGGAGACGGAACGACTCGAACTGGCTGGCCATCACCAGGTAGACCAGGAAGATGGCCAGGAGGAGGGCGAGCTGCATGGAGCGCACCGACTCCTGGAGGTCCCGGGACTGGCCGGCCACGGCGATGAACATCTCGTCGGGGGTGGGGATGGCCGCCACCGCCTCCTCGATGCGGGAGATGGCCCCCGCCAGATCCGTCCCGGCGGGCCGCGCCTCCACCAGGACCACCCGGGAGCCGCCCCGCCGCACGATCTCGGCGGGACCGTCCTGGAAGCCCAGGTCCGCCACCGCCGCCAGGGCCACGGAGCCGCCGCCGGGGAGCTCCAGGCGGAGGTTGGCCAGGTCCTCCAGCGACGCGCGCTGCTCCTCCCGGGCCCGCACCAGGACGTTCAGATCCCGGTCCCGCTCGGTGAACTCGGTGGCCGGGGCGCCCCGGACCTTGGCCTGGACGGCCTGCGCCGCCTCGGAGATGGTGAGCCCCTGGCGGGCCAGCCGGTCCCGGTCGAAGCGGATGGAGATCTCCGGGGTCCCCTGGCGGCGCTCCTCCTCCACCCCGGCCACCCCGGGGAGGCCCCGGAGGGTCGACCGCACGTCGGAGGCCACCTCGTTCAGGAGCCGCAGGTCGAAGCCCCGGACCTCCACCTCCACGGGGGCGTTCACCGTGAAGAGGCGGGGGCGGTCCACCCGGACCTGCACACCGGGGATGTCGGAGACCCGGTCGGCGAATTCGGCGGAGAGCCGGTCCTCGTCCCGACCCAGGCCGTCCAGCCGCACCAGGAGGGTGGCGGCGTGGCGCTGGAGCTCCCCGGTCCGGCCCAGGGTCCCGGCCCCTCCCCGCACCCCCACGTTGGTGAAGACCTCCACCACCTGGTCCGAGGAGGCCAGGATCATCCCCTCCGCCCGTCGGGCCAACTCCTCCATCCGGGCCAGGCTGGTCCCCGGGGCCGCCTCCATCTCCACCACCAGCTCCCCCTGGGAGAGCTCGGGCACCAGGGACACCCCGATGCGGGGGATGAGGACCACCCCGGCGGCCAGCACCACGCCGGCCACGCCCAGCACCAGGATGGGGCGCGCCAGGGCACCCCTGAGGAGCTCGGGGTACCGGCGATCCAGCACCCCGTAGACGCGGTCGAAGGCGCCGGCCACCGGGCGGAGCATCCACCCCAGCCCGGAGCCACCGCCCCGGACGCCCCGGATCACCGTCCCCGCACCCCGGGAGACGGCCTTCCCCACCCCACCCACCTTCTTGGGGGCCTCTCCCATCCGGGCCCGGGCCCCTTCCCCCCGCCCCGCCAGCATGGGGATGAGGGTGAGGGAGACCACCAGGGCGGAGAGGAGGGCGAAGGAGACCGTCCAGGCCTGGTCGCCGAAGAGCTGCCCCGCGATCCCCTGCACGAAGACGATGGGGAGGAAGACGGCCACCGTGGTGAGGGTGGACGCCACCACCGCCCGCCCCACCTTGTCCGTGCCGGCCCGGGCGGCCTCCACGGGGGAGAGCCCCCGATCCCGCTCCCGGGCGATGGACTCCAGCACCACGATGGCCGAGTCCACCAGCATCCCGATCCCCAGGGCCAATCCGCCCAGGGACATGATGTTCAGGGTGATGTCCCGGGAGAACATGAGGATGAAGGTGGCCACCACCGAGATGGGGATGGCGGTGGCGATGATGAGGGTGGTGGGGAGGTGCCGGAGGAAGAGGAGGAGGACCAGCATGGCGAAGATCCCCCCCAGGATCGCCGCCACCCGGACGTCCCCCACCGCCCGCTCGATGAAGACGGCCTGGTCCGACACCAGGGTGGTGGTGACTCCCGCCGGAAGCTCCGCCGCCACCTGGTCGATGCGCTCCCGGACCACCCGGGAGAGGTCCACGATGTTCGCCGTGGACTCCCGCAGGACCGCCACCTCCACCGCCTCGTTCCCATTCACCAGGGAGATGGTCTCCCGCTCCACCCCGGACCGGCGCACCTGGGCCACGTCCTGGAGGAGGACGGACTGCCCGTCGGCGGAGCCCACCACCACCCGGAGCATCTCCGCCGGCTCCACGAACTCGTTCACCGTGCGGACGACGTACTGGGCGTCGCCCTCCTCCAGGATGCCCCCCGCCAGGTTGATGTTCTCCGCCGCCAGGCGGTTGGCCACCTGCAGGAAGGGGATGCCGAGCTGGGCCAGGCGCCCCTCGTCCACCTCCACCAGGACCTCCTCCTCCAGGCCGCCGGTGATGCGGATGGCCGCCACCCCCTCGATCCCCTCCAGGGACCGGCGCACCTGCTCCTCGGCCAGCCAGCGGAGACCGATGAGCTCCTGGCGGTCCGCCTCCACCCGGGGGTCCAGGGGACGGGCGGAGATGAGGGCGAAGCGGATGACCGGCTCGGAAGCCGGGTCGTACCGGGCGATGGTGGGGCGCCCGGCATCCGGGGGAAGGTTGATGAGGTCCAGCCGCTCCCGGAGGTCCAGGGCGGCGAAGTCCATGTCCGTCCCCCACCGGAACTGCAGGGTGATGTCGGAGCGGCCGGGGCGGGAGCGGGAGGTGACCTGCTGCACCCCCTGCACCACCGCGATGGCTTCCTCGATGGGGCGGGAGATGAGGTTCTCCACCTCCCGGGGACCCACCCCCGCGTACTCCGTCTCGATGGTGACGGTGGGGAAGGAGAGGTCCGGGAGGAGATCGACCTGCAGGCGGGAGTAGGAGACGAACCCGAAGACCATGACCGCAATGAAGGCCATGGACACCGCCACCGGGCGGGTCACCGACAGGTCGACGAGCTTCACCGGAGGGCTCCGCCCTGGTCGGAGATGTCGGAGGTGCCGGTGGCGGGGGCGGCGTCACCCCCGGGGTTGGCCGGGCGGCCCTCCCCGGAGGAGCCGTCCGGCCGCTGGCCGCCGGGTCGTCCATCGGGCCGGGCGCCCGCCGGGGCTCCCTGGCGCCCGCCGGCCTCGGGTCGCCTCCCCTCCGGTCCGACGGCGTCGGGCCCACCGGATGGGGTGGCGGCCTCGCCGGTCGCGCCCCCCGGGATCGGGGAAGCGGACTCCGTCAGGGTCCGCCCGTCCAGCTCCATCAGCCGCACCGGCGCGTCGGCGCGCAGGTTGTCCTGACCGCGGACCACCACGGTGTCGCCGGGCTCCACCCCGGTGCGGATCTCCACCCGGTCCCCCCGGGAGTACCCCAGGGTGACCTCCCGCTCCACGGCGACACCTTCCCGGACCACGAAGACCCGGGGGGCCGCCCCGTCCACCAGCACCGAGGTGCGGGGAAGGGTGATCCGGTCCGGGAGCGTCTCCGTCACCACGTCCACGTTCACGAACTGCCCCGGCCGAAGGGGGACCTCGCCGCCCTGGGAGGCCACCGTGACCGTGACCAGGACGGTGCCGCTCCCTGCGTCCACCACCGGCCGGATCCGCTCCACCCGACCGGTGGCCACCGGTGCCGCGCCCTCCTGGAGGAGGATGCGGGCGGTCTGCCCCACCACGATCCGGTAGGACTCCCGCTCGGGGATGGCGAGCTGGGCCTCCAACCGGTCCAGGTCCGCCAGGCGGAAGGAGGGGTTCGTGGTCCCCACCTGCTGACCCCGCTCGATGTAGCGGTGGGTCACGGTCCCGGCGATGGGGGCCCGGATCTCGGCGTTCTCTACCCGGAGGCGGGCCAGCCCCACCTCGGCCTCCGCCACCCGGGCCTCGGAGGCCAGGCGCTCCACCTCCTGCTCGGAGATGAGGTCCAGCTCCCTCAGGGCCCGGGCGCGCTCCACCGCGTCCGAGGCGGCGCGGGCCCGCGCTTCCGACTGATCGGCCTGGAGCCGCCACTCCGCGTCATCCAGCTGGGCCAGGACCTGTCCCTGGGAGACCCGGGCCCCCTCCTCCACCTGGATGCGGGCGATGACCCCGCCCTGCCGGGGAATCACGTCCACCTCCTCCCGGGCCCGGAGGTTGGTGGAGGACCGGAGGGTGACCTCCAGATCCCCTGCCTCCACCACGTTGGCGGAGATGGGCGTGGCCCGGCCGGCCATGCCTCCCCCGGGGAAGCCGCCTGCGCCGGGGGGTCCCCCGGGGCGGGCCACGGCCTGGGACATGCCGTCCCCGTCCCCTCCGCAGGCGGAGAGGGTCAGGAGTCCGCCCGCCGCCAGCATGAGGGCCAGCGCCGCCCGTCGTCCTGTCGGGCTCCGTCCCGCGATTCGTGTCGCCATCCGTTGATCCTCTTCTTGGTATGCGGTCAGGCCGGAGAACCGGCCGGGGCTCGGTGGGGGTGGGCGCGCCGGAGCGGCCTCAGCGGACGGTGGCGCCCACCAGCGACTCCAGGGCCGCGATGGACTGATGGAAGTCATACAGCGCCGTGATCTCATCCCGTTCCGCCTGGGAGAGGTTCGCCTGGGCGTCGGCCACCTCGATGGAGGAGGCCAGGCCGAGGCGGAAGCGCTCCTGGGCCAGCCGGAGCTCCTCGCCGGCGGTGGAGCGGATCCGCTCCTGGAGCGCCACCGTGCGCCGGGCCGTGGTCACGGACCGTACCGCCGTGGAGATCTCGGTGCGGAGCCGGAGCTCCTCGCCCCGGAGCTGCTCCCGGGCGTTGGAGGCGGACACCCGGGCCTCCTCGATCTGCTGCTGCCGGCTGAAGCCGGTGAAGACCGGGAAGGAGAGGGTCATGGAGAGGTTCCAGGGCTGCCGCTGATAGCCGAAGGGGAAGCCCGAGTTCTGGTCCCGGATCCGGGAGCGGATCTGGTCCTCCACCGCGGGGTTCGACGGGTTCAGCGCGG
>JBJHCB010000192.1:0-4268 GCA_050485805.1 Gemmatimonadota bacterium
AGCAGGTGTGCATCGGCTGCACCCTGTGCATCCAGGCCTGCCCGGTGGACGCGATCCTCGGCGCCGCCAAGCAGATGCACACGGTGATCGAATCCGAGTGCACCGGCTGCGAACTGTGCATCGAGCCCTGCCCGGTGGACTGCATCGACATGGTGCCGGTCACCGAAGACACCCTGGAGAACTGGCACTGGCCAGCGCCGGCGTCGGTGCGCAAGTCGTCATGAGAGGCGGACTCGTTCTCGAACCGCACAAAGCGGCTTCGACTGCGCAAGCCATCGGTCGTGTCCCGCGACCGCGCACGCTGGTACTGCCGATGATGCAGCACGCCGCGGGCAACAGCGCCGTGCCGATCGTGGCCGTCGGCGAGAAGGTGGCACGATTCCAGCCGCTCGCCCGACCCGACGGCTTCATCAGCGTCGGCCTGCACGCACCCGCTTCCGGAACCGTTGTCGCCATCGAAGACCGGACGCTGCCCCACCCGAGCGGCCTGCCGGGCACCTGCATCGTCATCGATTCGGACCCCGCCGACCGCGACTGGGACGGGTACATCCCGCGTCCGGATTGGCCGGACATGGACCCATCCGAACTGCGACTGCACATCCGCCAAAGCGGTATCGTCGTCCTCGGCGCCCAGGAGTTCCAGACTCACGTCAACAACAAGCGGGACTGCGACAACGAGAGCAAGACCATAACAAACATCTCGCCCAGCCCAACAACAGAGGCGTCATTCCCCGATTCCACGGCCTCACGGACGGCCTCCACCCGGTCCATGAGGTCCGCCCGGGCCTGCTCGAGACGCTCCTCCACCTGCCGCTGGGCCTCCCGCAGGCGCTCCTCCGCGGTGTCCCGGAAGCGGGCCGCCCGCTCCCGGAGCTCCTGCTGGGTCTCCTCTCCCGAGCGGGGAGCCAGGAGGAGGGCCACCCCGGCTCCCAGGAGGGCACCCACGAGGAAGGGACCCACCCCGCTGCCACCGCTGTCTCGTTCGATGATGAAGTAGGGTCCTTCGTCCCGATCCTTCATGATTCGCCTCCGGGGTCGCCGATGGGGTTGGTGGGAGTCCGTCCCGGCATGGGTCCGGCCTCCCCTGTACGAGTGTACCGGGTACCGCGTCCACAGTACAGATGGCCGCACCGGGGGTTCCGGGGAGGGAGGCCGGGCCCGGTGGAGTCGCCCCTCCACCGCCCATCGCGGGCCCGCGCCCTCAGCTATGGTGGGCAGCGGTACCCGCCGGCATCCTCCGGTTCCAGGGTGGGCGCGTCGAACCCCTTCCGGCCCAGCAGCCCGTAGGTGAGGACCTTCCCGGCCTCGACCCCGGGCTGGTCCAGGGGGTCCACGCCGTACAGGGCCCCGGCATAGACGGTGGCCATCTGGAAGAGCATGAGGAGCCCGCCCAGGGACCGGGCATCCAGTCGCTCCACCTCCAGGGTGGCCGAGGGACGTCCGGCCCGGCGAAGGGCCTCGGCGGTGGCCCGGCGCTCCGCCTCCAGCAGGTCCGCCAGCGTATGGCCGCCCAGATAGGCCAGGGCCTCCTCCCCGGGGTGGAGGGGCGGGATGGCCACCGGGTCCTCCCGCTCCGCCACCCGGAGGAAGAGGATCACCTTGTCCCGGGGGCCCTCCATGAAGAGCTGGAGGAGGGAGTGCTGGTCCACGGCCCCCAGCGCCGGGAGGGGGGTGGGGCCCGTCTCCACCCGTCGGCCGTCCAGGTCCTGCCCCTTCCCCAGCGACTCGGCCCAGAGCTGCTGGAACCAGAGGGCCAGGCTCCGGAGCCGGTCATGGTAGGGCATGAGGACGTGGATCCGGCAGCCCTGCTCCGTATCGGCGGCGTGGAGGAGGGTGGCCAGGAGCGCCGCGGGGTTCTCCTGGAGCACCGGGCTCCGGCAGCGGGACTCCATCTCCGCCGCCCCCTTCAGGAGCCCCTCGGTGTCCACCCCGGTGACGGCGGCGGGGAGGAGCCCCACCGGGCTGAGCACGGAGAAGCGGCCGCCCACGGAAGGGGGGACCGGGAGGGCGGGGATCCCCCGGTCCTGGACCATCCTGCGCAGGACCCCCCCGTCGGGGTCGGTGGTGAAGAGGAGGTGTCCCCGGACCTTCTCCGCCTCCACCCGCTCTCCCAGGAACGCCTCCAGCACCAGGAGCTGGGCCATGGTCTCGGCGGTGGAGCCCGACTTGCTCACCACGTTGAAGAGGGTCCTCCGGGGGTCGAGGCGGGCCAGGAGGTCCCCCACGGAGCCCGGATCCGGGTTCTCCATGTAGTGGAGGCGGGGATAGTGCTCCCGCCCCTCGTCGGAATCCTGGTTCCAGTGGGGTCCCAGGAGGGCGTCGGTGACGGCCCGGGCCCCCAGGGAGGACCCCCCGATCCCCACCACCACCAGGGTCTCGAACCACTGCCCGAAGGAGTCCGCCACCTCCTGGACGCTCCGACGCATGGCCTCGTCCCCGGGGAGTCGGACGAACCCCATCTCCCCGGTGGCGATACGGGATTCCACCCGGACATGCGCCTCCCGGAAGCGCGTGGCCAGATCGCCGTTCAGACGCGTGGGGTCGAGACCGCGTCCGTCCCCCAGGGCGGGGGAGAGGAGATTCGCATAGGCCAGGGAGACCGGGGACATGGCGGCCCTCCGTTGTGAGGTGGGTGGGAAGGGGGCATCGGGAACCCTGGCGCTCAGGGGGGTGGCCGCGGAGGCGGATCCCCTTCCGGGAGCGGCCGGACCCCCCGGGCGTCCACCTCCACGGTGAGGCCGTCCCAGGCAGGACGCACCCCGGGGGGGAGCCTCCGCTCCAGCTCGTCGTGGCTGGTGCGATGGGTGAGGTGGGTGAGATAGGTCACCTCCGCTCCCACCCGCTCCGCCATCTCCACGGCCTCCTCCACGTTGAAGTGGCTGGGGTGGGGACGGCCGAACCAGAGCGCGTTGAGGACGAGGAGGCGTACCCCCTCCAGGCGCCGGAGGGTCTCGGAGGGCAGGGTCTTGGCGTCGGTGACGTACCCCAGGTCCCCCACCCGGAACCCCAGGACCGTCACGGAGCCGTGGGGGACCGGGAGGGGGAGGAACCGGTGCCCCAGGATCCGGGGACCTCCGCCGGTCTCCTCCACGGTGTGGAGCTGGAGTTCCGGCTTGGAGCTCCCCTGGTCGGGCCGGATGTCGGGATCGAAGATGTAGCGGAACCGCGACTCCATCTCGTCGCGATGGCGCGCCGAGACGTAGACGGGGACGTTGCGACGACCCCGGAGGGAGAAGATCCGGAGGTCGTCGATGCCGTGGACGTGGTCGGCGTGGCCGTGGGTGAACCACACGGCGTCCACCCGATCCACCCGGGCACGGAGGAGCTGGAGGCGGAGCTCGGGGGGCGTGTCCACCAGGAGGGTCCCCCCGTCGCTCCAGGAGATCAACGCTCCATGGCGGGTCCTCCGGTCCCTGGGATCGTCCGAGCTGCAGACGGCGCAGTCGCACCCCACCACGGGCACGCCGAAGGAGGTGCCCGTCCCGAGGAAGGTCAGGCGCACGTCACAGGTGCTCCACCCGCATGGTGTTGGTGGTCCCCGTCTGGTGGAACGGGTAGCCGGCGGTGACCAGGATGCTGTCCCCGGGGCGTCCCACCCCCGCATCCAGGATCGCCCGCTTCCCGAACTCGGTGAGGGCCTCGTAGCTCACCGCCACATCCCGGGCCAGGACCGGCCAGACGCCCCAGACCGCCGCCAGCTCCCGCCAGGTCTTGGCGTCGGTGGTGACGGCGAAGAGGGGGACCGGTGGCCGGTGGGAGGAGACGAGGCGGGCGGAGAACCCCGAACGGGTGATGACCAGGACGGCGGGCGCCCCCAGATGCCGGGCCGAGTCCACCGTGGCGGAAGCCACGGCGTGTTCCCGGGGCGTGGCCCCGGCCCGCAGGCGATGGTCCATCTCGTCCAGGTAGCGCGGCCCCGGGGCCAGGACCCCCTGGGCCTCGATCTCCCCGACGATCCGGACCAGGGCCCGGACCGCCTCCAGCGGATACCTGCCCACCGCCGTCTCCCCGGAGAGCATCACCGCGTCGGTCCCGTCCAGGACGGCATTGGCCACGTCGGAGGCCTCGGCCCGGGTGGGACGGGGATGCTCGATCATGGACTCCAGCATCTGGGTAGCCGTGATGACGGGCCGGGCGTGGAAGTTCGCCTTCTGAATGAGGCGCTTCTGGACCAGGGGAACCTGCTCGAAGGGGAGCTCCACCCCCAGGTCCCCCCGGGCCACCATGGCCAGGTCGGTGGCCTCCAGGATCTCGTCGAAGGACCCCAG
>JBJHCB010000192.1:4278-5548 GCA_050485805.1 Gemmatimonadota bacterium
CGATGGACCCCAGGGCCCGGGCCATGTCGATCTTGGCCACCAGGAGGGCCCGCCCCCCGACCCGCTCCCGGAGGGCCTCCACGTCCCCCCGCTCCCGGACGAAGGAGAGCCCGATGAACTCCACGCCCTCGTCCAGCGCGAAGTCCAGGTCCTCCAGGTCCTTCGGGGTGAGGCTCGAGGCGGAGAGGTTCCCGGTGGGGATGTTGATCCCCTTCCCGCTCCGGAGGAGTCCCCCCCGGATCACCCGGAAGACCGCCCGGGTCTCGTCGGACTCCAGGCAGGAGAGCTCCAGGAGCCCGTCGTCCAGGAGGACCCGGTCCCCCGGGTCCAGGTCCCCCGCCAGGTCCGCATAGGTGGTGGGGAGCTCCCCGCGGCGCTGGGTCCCCTCGGGGACGAAGACCACCTCCTCCCCCTCCTGGAGCATGACGGGCTCCAGGAGTCGGCCCACCCGGATCTTCGGTCCCTGGAGGTCGGCCAGGATGGCCACGGGGCGGGACCGGGTACGGGCCGCCTTCCGGACCCTCAGGATCATCTCCTGATGCTGGGCCTGGGTCCCGTGGGACATGTTGATGCGGGCCACGTCCATCCCGGCGTCCACGAGGCCCTGGACCACCTCGTCCGAGGCGGTGGAGGGTCCCAGGGTGCAGACGATCTTCGTGCGAAGCATGGGAGCGGGGGTCGGAGGGGAGGCACCGGGTGCGAAGTCCTGTGCCGGGCGCTGTTTCCCGGAAAGTGTCCGGGATCGGGGATGGGGGCAAGCGGCGGGGGAGCGGGCGGCGACCATCGTGACCCCGCCGTTTCTCCCGAGCCCCCCGGACTCGGGGTTCCCCGGAACTTTCGGCGCCTCTTGCGGTAGGGAAGGGCTACGGTCCGCCCTGGACGCCGCCCGGGGGGCGCACCCGTGGCTCACTCGACCGGGGCAGGCGCGGACGTGTGGGGTGGAATGGAGATTCGGTACGTCGATACCGAAAGGGAGCTGGAGGACGCCAAGGCCTTGGTGGTGGGTCTCCGTCGGGTGGCCCTGGACCTGGAGGCCGCCGGGTTCCATCGGTACGACGATCGCCTCTCCCTGGTCCAGCTCACCGCGGGACCCGTGACCCTCCTGCTGGACCCCTTCACCCTCCCCCTGGACGTGGTCCTCCGCCCGATCCTGGAGGATCCGGCGGTGGAGATCGTCATGCACGGGTCGGACTACGACCTGCGACTCCTGGATCGGGATCTCTCCATCCTCCCCCGGAATCTCTTCGACACCCAGGTGGCAGCCACCCTC
>JBJHCB010000193.1:0-3669 GCA_050485805.1 Gemmatimonadota bacterium
ACCTCACCTCGGACGGCCTCTACGCCTTCGTGGTGAACTTCAACCTCTACGGGTCCATGGTTCCCTCCACCATGTCGGTGGTCTACACGCCCGACGTGGTGGAGGTGGCCCAGATCGAGATCTGCACCATGCCCCATGGGGTACGGGCCCATCCCGGGGGCGTCCACGTGTACACCGTCTGCATGATGGACGATCAGCTCGTGGAGGTGGACACCCACACCTTCCGTGTCTCCCGGCGCTTCTCCGTCGACATCGACGGGGAGGGCCCCCTCCCGGTGGACCTGGTGGCCGGGGCGGACCACGGCGGGGACATGATGGACCACGGGGATCATGCCGGAGACCACGGCGGGGGTCATGCCGGCGGAGGGGCCCAGCACGGGGACCCCGCGGCCCATGCTGCCGCCCATGACGACCACGGGGGACATGCCCCGGCCACCTGCTCTCCCACCTGGGCCGTCCCCTCCGCCGACGGGGCCCGGATCTGGGTGGCCTGCAATGCCGCCGATCAGATCCTGGAGGTGGATACCGCGGAATGGTCCCTGGTCCGCCGGATCCCCACCGGACGGGGCCCCTACAACCTGGCACCCACTCCCGACGGACGGATCCTGGTGGCCACCCTGAAGCAGGGGGACGCCGTGGAGTTCTTCGACGCGGAGACCGGAGCCCAACTGGGGATCACCCCCACCTCCACCACCGTGGTCCATGGCGTGACGGTGTCACCGGACAGCCGCTACGCCTTCGTGAGCGTGGAGGGGGTGGGGTCCGAGCCCGGGAAGGTGGATGTCTTCGACCTGACCACCTTCCAGCGGGTGGCTTCCGCTGAGGTGGGCCAGCAGGCGGCGGGGATCGACTTCCTGCGCATGGAGCCCCGGGTGCCCTGACGGAGAGCGGGGGCGGAGCCCGCCCCACAGCCCCACCCGCCTCCCTCAACTCACGGGGGGAACCCCTGCCTCCGCCAGGAGGATGAGGAGGACCCGCTGGATCCCGAAGGGCCCGTCCCGGTTGATGAAGAACTCATCCAGGGAGTGGGCACGCCCCCCGATTCCGCCTCCCCCCAGCGTCATGGAGGGGATCCCCATGGAGATGGGAACGTTGCTGTCGGTGGACGAGCGACCGAGCTGGGGCTCCACCCCCATGGCCCGGGAGGCGGCGATGGCCCGCTGGATGAAGGGCTCCTCCGGGGGGATGTCCCCCGAGGGACGGTTCCCGATCATCTCCACCTGGACCGTGAGGGGCGGGCCGTCCCGCCGGATGGCGTTGGCCTCTTCCAGGGCCAGCTCCATGGCGGCGTGGAAGACCGAGTCCATGGCCAGAAGGGACCGCTGGTCCTCGGAGCGCATGTCCACCTCCATCCAGGCCTCGAAGGGGATGGAGTTCACCGAGGTTCCTCCCCCGATCCGCCCCACCGTGTAGGAGGTCCGGGGGCCGTCGGCCGTCTGGGCATCTCCCATGTCGTCCAGGTGACGCATGGCTCGGCCCATGGCGTGGGCCGGATTGGCCAGCCCGAAGGCCCCCCAGGAATGTCCCCCGGGCCCCTCGAAGGTGACCCGGTACCGATGGGAGCCCAGGGCCATGTTGGTGATCCCCGACTCACCGGTCCCGTCCACCGAGATGAAGGCGTCGATGCGGGGTCCCTCGGGGCTGAACAGGTGCTTCACCCCCCGGAGGTCCCCGAGCCCTTCCTCCCCCACGGTGCCGATGAAGAGGAGGTCGTCCCGGGTCTCAATCCCCTCCTCGTTCATGGCGCGGAGGATCGCCAGCACCGTGGCCAGCCCCCGACCGTCATCGGAGATCCCCGGAGCGAAGAGGGTGTCTCCCACCATCCGCACCGTGACGTCGGTCTCCGGGGGGAAGACGGTGTCCAGGTGGCCGGAGATGGCCACCACCCGCCCGTCCCCGGTCCCCCGGCGAAGCCCGATGGCGTTCCCCTCGTCGTCGATCCAGGCCTCGTCCACCCCCAGGGCCTCCATCCGGGCCAGGAACTCCCGGGCCCGAGCCTCCTCACCGAAGGGTGGGGCGGGGATCTCCGTCAGCTCGATCTGATCCCGCATGGTGAGGTCGTCGGATCGTTCCAGGTACTGGAAGGCCGACTGGAGAGCCGGGAGGGCCAGGAGGGCTTCCACCTCCGCCTGGAACCGGTCCTCCGCCTCGGGGGCGGAGGGGGCCTGCGCCACGAGGCCGGTGGCGGGGAAGAGAAGGGGCGCGAGCAGGCCCGGGAACAGGCGGAGAGGGAGGGCGGAGAAGCGGCGGGACATCCGGGGGTTCCTCAGGGTCGGGTGGGTGGGGGCGGTGGTTCGAACGGGGAAGGGGAATGGGCACCGGGGACTGGACGGACCCCAGCGGTGTGGCCTCCGTCCCGGGAGGCTACGGTCCTCGGGGGCCCACCACAAGCCCCACCGGGACCGGTGGGCCGGGAGCCCTTGTTCGGCCCCTCCACCCCCGCCACCTTCGGGGAATCCACTCCGGGTCCGCCGTCCCCTCCTCCCCCACTCCCCCATGCCCCAACGGCTCGAACGATGGGCGGTGGCCGGCCCCATCCGGCGGGCCCGGAGCCCGGACGACCTGGACCGGGCCCTGGACCGGAACGTGTCGGAGGCCGTTCCCCCGGTGCTGGTGGCCCTGGCCGGATTCCACCTCCTGCTGGTGCCCCTCTACCTGGGCACCCTGGGCGGCGAGGCGGAGCCACTCCTGGCGGGAGCCGCAGCCCTGGCGGCCCTCCTCCTGCTCCTGGCCCGGGGAGGGCTCGCCCTCCGTCCCGCCCCGACCCTGCCGGGTCATATGGCGGGCGCCCTGGTGGCCGGGTTGGTGCTGGGCAACGCCTTCCTCGGGATGTATGTCACAGGTGAGCCCCGGGGAACCACCTTCGGCCTCCTGGTGATCCTGGGGGTCGGACTCTTCTTCCTGGATTGGGGCTGGTTCGCCTTGGTAGCGGCCCTCAGCTTCGCCGGGTGGACCGTGGTGGCCGCACCCTACCTGGGGGATCCCGAGTGGATCCACTTCGGCCTCACCCTCTTCATGGCTGCGGGCCTCGCCGCCATCGTCCTCACCGTGCGGCGGAGGAACCTCGTTCGCCTCGAGGAGCTCCGGATCCAGGAAAGGGTGCGCCAGATCGAGCTCGAGAGCGCCCTGGACCAGACCGAGCGGGCCCGGAAGGGAGGAGAGGCGGCGCGCCGGGCCATGGAGACCGCCATCATCCAGGTGAAGGAGAGCGAGGAGCGATTCCGCCGCCTGGCAGAGGCCACCTTCGAAGGGGTGATCTTCTACCGGGCCGGGAAGATCCTGGACGCCAACGCCCGGGCGGCCCAGCACTTCCGGGTGGCGGTCTCGCAGATGGTGGGCGACCCGGTGGTGAACCTCCTGGCCCACGAGGATCGGGACCGGGCGAGGGACGGCCTTCTCGCCCCCCCCGACCCCGGGGATCCCGCCCGGCTCGATGCCCTGGAGGTCCTGGCACGGCGATACGACGGGAGCTTCTTCCCCGTGGAGATCTCCGTGGTGGATTCCCTCTACCAGGGGCATCCGGCCCGTGCGCTCGTGGTCCGGGACGTGACCAACCAGAAGCAGGCCGAGCGGATGCTGCGCAGGGCCCTGGAGGAGGCGGAGGCCAACGCCCAGGCCAGGAACACCTTCCTCGCGAACATGAGCCACGAGCTCAGGACCCCCCTGAAC
>JBJHCB010000193.1:3679-5510 GCA_050485805.1 Gemmatimonadota bacterium
GGGTTCGCCAACATCCTCCTGAAGCGCCAGGCCGAGTCCCTTCCGCCCCGGGAGCTGGACTTCCTCCGGAGGATCCAGGCGAACGGCGAGCACCTCCTCTCCCTCATCGAGGACATCCTGGACCTCTCCAAGCTGGATGCCCACCGCCTCGAGGTCGTCCGGGAACCGGTGGACGTGGAGGAGGTGGTGGGGGAGGTGGTGCGGACCCTGGACCTGCAGGCCAGGCGGAAGGGACTGGTCCTCACGGCGGAGATCCCGGCGGGGCTCCGTCCGGTGGTGGCGGACCGTCGCCGGCTTCGTCAGGTGCTCCTGAACCTGGTGGGGAATGCCGTGAAGTTCACCTCCACGGGAGGCGTGGAGATCCGTGTCGTACCGGATGGCGATGGGGGTGGGCCCATCCGGATCGAGGTGGAGGACTCCGGGATCGGGGTCCCTGCGTCGGAGCTGGAGGAGATCTTCGCCCCCTTCCACCAGGTGGACGCCTCCCGGGCCCGGGCCTTCGGCGGAACGGGCTTGGGACTTACCATCTCCCGGTCACTCTGCGACCTCATGGGCTTTGAGCTCCAGGCCCGCAGCGTGGAGGGGGAGGGCTCCACCTTCGTCGTGGATCTGGAGCCCCAGGGAGTTCCCGGGACCGACTCTTCCAGCCCCGGGGGACGAGCGCTTGCGAGTCCCGGAGCCACGGAGGCGGACCCGGGCTGACCTCGGCGGCTCTCCTGCCGGGGAGCGGGGTACACGCCTTGCGTCCCCCCCCACGTTGGGTGAGAATTTTCGGGCTGTGGATCCTCCGCGCCCGGTCACGGGGGGAGGCCCCGACCTCTCCTCCCACCCGCCTCGCGTCTGGACATGCCCTCCACTTCCACGTCCACCCCTCCCAGGGTGGTGGCACGGCCCCTGGCAGCGGTGGGACGGACGGGAGAGCAGGTGGCGGAGCACGCCGGGCAGATCGGTCTCCTCCTGGGGCGGACCGCCCGGGCGCTGGTCACCCTGAAGGTCTCCCCACAGTCGGTCTTCCGCCAGATCTACATCATGGGGGTGCAGAGCCTCCCCATCGTCATCGTGGCCGCCGTCCTTGCGGGGATCGTCACGAGCCAGCAGGGGGGGTACCAGTTCCAGGGGTCCATCCCCCTGTACGTCCTGGGATCCGTGGTGACGGCCTCGGTGGTCCTGGAACTGGGCCCGGTCCTGACCGCCATCGTCCTGGTGGGGCGGGTGGGGGCGCGGATCACGGCGGAACTGGGCACCATGAAGGTCTCCGAGCAGATCGACGCCTTCGAGGCGCTGGGGCGGGATCCCATCGCCGTCCTGGCGGCGCCCCGGATCCTGGCGGGGATCATCGCCGTCCCCGTCCTGGTGGCCATCGCCAACGTGGTGGGGATCGTGGCGGGGATGGTGGCGGCCCGCCTCACCGTGGGGCTCGGGTACGAGGCCTTCCTCTACGGGGCGCGCCTCTTCTGGCACAACTGGGATCTCCTGTATTCCCTCATGAAGGCCTTCGCCTTCGGACTCACCATTCCCGTGATCTCCATCCACATGGGGTTCCGCACCTCGGGAGGCGCGGCCGGAGTGGGGCGGATCACCACGGCCTCGGTCATGTTCATGACCCTCACGATCCTCATCGTGGACGCCCTCTTTCCCCCCCTCTTCCTCCAGTGAGGGCACCGGCGTGGCCCTGATCCGGTACCACGAGGTCCACAAGGCCTTCGACCATCCGGTCCTGACCGGGGTCAGCCTGGCGGTGGAGGAAGGCGAGATGTTCGGGATCTTCGGACCCTCCGGGACGGGAAAGAGCGTCCTCCTGAAGAGCACCATCGGGCTCCTGGAGCTGGAC
>JBJHCB010000194.1:0-5456 GCA_050485805.1 Gemmatimonadota bacterium
GTCCCGGAGACCCCCTCCGCCACCCCAGCCTCGGCCATGCGCACCGTCCACTCCGCCAGGTCCCGGGCGTCCACCACCTGGGCCCCGTCCTGCCCGTCCCCCGGCGCCAGGACCTCTCCCCCCCGGGCGATGCGAACGGGCCAGTAGGTGAAGCGGTCTGTGGCGTCCCGGGGCCCCACGATGAGGCCCGGGCGGATCACGGTGGTCCGGTCCTCTCCGAACCAGCGCCGGGCCTCCCGCTCCGAGGCGGCCTTCATGGGTCCGTAGAGCCCTCCCCCCACCTCCTGGTAGCGCTCCGGGGTCACGTCCAGGGGATCCCCGTCCCGGTATGCCAGGGTGGGTGTGTCCTCGTCCACCCGGGCGGCCCCCGCCAGATCATAGACCGAGAGGGTGGAGATGAAGAGGTAGTGGCCCACCTGCCCCGCCAGCACCTCTCCCACGTCCCGGACCCAGAATGGGAGGGTGGTGGGATTGTCGATGACGGCATCCCATTCCCGCCCCGCCAGGGCCCCCACGTCGCCGGTGTTCCGGTCCCCCAGGAGCTGTTCCACGCCCGGGGGGAGGTCGGCCTCGCTCCGCCCCCGGTTGAAGACGGTGACGCGGTGTCCCCGGGCCACGGCGTAGGCCACCTGGTCGGGGCCGGTGAACCCCGTCCCCCCCAGGATGAGGAGGCGGAGGGAGCGGCCGGCGGGATGCACCGGGGCGTGGGAGGGCCCGGGACCGGGGGCCCCCACCCCTGACCCGGGCTGGTGGTCCGGCCCCCCCGAGAGGGCGCCCAGGGGGAGGGCCCCGGCCGCCAGGGCTCCCCCGGCCAGGGCGGAGCGACGGAGGAAGGTGCGGCGATCCGTGGACATGGGGCCTCCTGAGCGGGAGATACAGGGGGATCGGGCCGGGTGGACGGAGGAGCCGCGCCCCGGGGCCCGGACCTCAGTCGATGGGCTTCAGGTTCGACACGATCTCCTCCCTCCGGGGCTCGAGGAAGGGGGGGAGCACCACCATCTCCCCCAGGGTCTGGGGGTCCTCGTCCACGGCGAACCCGGGGCCGTCGGTGGCGATCTCGAAGAGGATACCGCCGGGCTCCCGGAAGTACAGGCTCCGGAAGTAATAGCGGTCCACCTTGCCGCTGTTGGGGACCCGGAGGAGGTTCAGGCGGTCCGCCCACGCGTCGTAGGCCGCCCGGTCCGGAACCCGGAAGGCCACGTGGTGCACCCCTCCGGCGCCGGCCCGGACCGGAGCCAGGTGGGACTCCACGGCCACATGGAGCTCGGAATGCGGCCCCTCCCCTCCCCCCATGCGGTACACGTGGACGGGCGTGTCCCCGGATCCCCGTTCCCCGGGGGCGGCGTCGGAGGAGGCGCCCTGATATTCCCGAACCCGCTCCATGTTCATGACCTTGGTCAGAACCAGATCGGTCCCCTCCAGGTCGGGGACGCTCAGGACGATGGGCCCGAGGCCCCGGAGCTGGTGCTCCGCCGGGACGGGGCTCTCCTCCCAGGGGACCGGGGCATCCCCGGCGCCCCCGTCCTCCACCAGGGTGAGACGCTGCCCCTCGGGATCCTCGACGTCCAGGACGGCCCGCCCGTCCCGCTCCGTGATGGCCCCCACCGGAAGGCCCTCTTCCCCGAGTCGGTCCCGCCACCAGGCCAGGGACGCTTCGTCCCGGACCCGGAGTCCGGTCCCCACGATGCTCCGGGTCCCCCGGACCTCCCGGGGGACCGGCCAGTCGAAGAAGGTGAGGTCGGTCCCCGGGCTTCCCACGGCGTCGGCGTAGAAGAGGTGGTAGGCGCTGACGTCGTCCTGGTTGACGCTGCGCTTCACCAGGCGCATGCCCATGACCCCGGTGTAGAACCGGTAGTTGTCCCGGATGCGGGCGGAGACCGCGGTGAGGTGGTGGATTCCGGTGAGTTCCAGCATCTATGTCATCCCATGGGGCCCGTGTCGGTTCCGGATCGCCTGGATCCCGGCGGCGCCGGGGGGCCCCTCGCCCCGGCCCTGCAGCCGGTAGAACCCCCCAGGGGAAGCGAGGTTGCCCCTTTCCCCCCACTCCCCTCCCCCGCAGCTTCCCTCCATGCCTGCCTCCATCCTCTCCCCGCTCCTCCTCCGGCTCCTCCCCCAGCTCCTTCCGGTCCGGCTCCGGACCCGGTGGACCCTCGGTACCCCTCCCATGGCCGTGCTGGCCCTGGCGGCGAGCCTGGCCATCCTGTCCGCCTGCGGTGAGGTGGATGGGGCCGGAGGACCCGGGGTGGAAGAGGCCTTCGGGGAGGCCGGCAGGGACGACCCACCCGCCCCGGCCCCAGCCCGGGGGCCCTGGGCCGACGCCCCGGTGGCGCTGGTGATCCTGGGAGGCCGGGTGGTGGACGGGACCGGGGCTCCTCCCCGGGAGGCGGACGTGGTGGTCCGGGGCGGGCGCATCGCCCACGTGGGACCGGTGGACCCCGACACCCTGGAGGCCGCCGAGCGGTTCGACGCCCGGGGACTGGTGGTGGCCCCCGGGTTCATCGACGCCCACGCCCACGGGGATCCCCAGGAGACCCCCGCGTTCCCCAACTTCCTGGCCATGGGGGTCACCACCATCGTCCTGGGGCAGGACGGGGGGAGCCCGGAGGTGTCCGAGCTCCCCGCCCTCATGGCCGGGGTGGAAGGGACGCGCCCCGGGGTGAATGTGGCGTGGCTCGTGGGGCACAACACCATCCGGGCCGAATCGGGGGTGGGGTTCGGGGAGCCCGACGACGCGGGCCTGCAGCGGATGGCCGAGCTGGTGGAACGGGGGCTCGCCGCCGGCGCCTTCGGCCTCTCCCTGGGGCTGGAGTACGATCCCGGGCGGCGGGCCGGAGCCCGGGAGCTGGAGGCGGTGGCCCACCCCGTGGCGGCGGTGGACGGGGTGGTGATGAGCCACATGCGGAACGAGGATGCCGACCAGGTGGAGGCATCCCTCCAGGAACTCCTGGAGCAGGGGCGGCGGGCCGGAGCCCGGGTCCACGCCTCCCATCTCAAGGTGGTCCTGGGAGACGATCCCGCCCAGGCCCGCCGGATGCTGGCCGCCATGGCCCGGGCCCGGGAGGAGGGGATGGGGGTCACGGGCGACGTGTATCCCTACACCGCCTCCTTCACCGGCCTCTCCATCCTCTTCCCCGACTGGGCCCGCCCCCCCCATGACTACGAGTCGGTGGCCCGGAACCGGCGCGACGAGCTCCTGGCCCACCTGCGGGACCGGGTGGAGAGCCGGAACGGCCCGGGCGCCACCCTCTTCGGCACCGGGGGGCTGGCGGGACGGACCCTGGAGGAGGTGGCGGAGGAGGCCGGACGCCCCTTCGAGGAGGTCCTGTGGGAGCTGGGCCCCGGGGGCGCACGGGCCGCCTACTTCGTCATGGACGAGGAGGTCATGGCCACCTTCCTGGCCGACCCCTACGTGGCGGTGGCCTCCGACGGCAGCCCGGTCATGAACCACCCCCGGGGGTATGGAAGCTTTCCCCGGGTCCTCCGGCGCCATGTACGGGAGGAGGGACTCCTCCCCCTGGAGGAGGCCGTCCGGAAGATGACGGGGCTCCCGGCCTCCATCCTGGGGCTCCACGACCCCACCCGGGTGGCGGTCCCCCGGGGGACCCTCCAGGAGGGATGGGCGGCGGACCTGGTGGTGTTCCACCCCGACGAGGTGCAGGACCGGGCCGACTTCACCGAGCCCCATCGGCTGGCGGAGGGCATCCGCCGGGTCTGGGTGAACGGCCGCCCCGCCTGGGTGGACGGGGCCCCGGCGCCGGGACCCCGACAGGGGCAGGTGCTCAGGCGGGGCGGAGGCTGAGGGCCCCCTAGGGCACCAGCTCGTACCGATACCCCACCGGTGACCCCGCGAAGACCACCTCGAAGGGGACGGTCTCCCCGGGGGGCGGCGCCTCCACCGTCACCGTCTCTGCCCCCAGGGGACCGTTGTCCCCGTAGAAGGCGAAGCGGAGGCGATGGGGGGCGCCCGGGTCCGCCAGGTTCCCGGCCATCCATCCCCGGACACGGGTCACGTCCTCCCCCGGCACCATGAGGAGGCCCTCCACGTGCACCGGCGCCTCTTCGATCCGGTCCAGGCGGCGGAGGGCCCCCTCCTCGTCCCCCCGCTCCAGGTGGGCCCGGGCGGTGATGAGGGCGGCGCTCTCGTTCAGGGGATCCAGCTCCAGGAGGCGGTCCCCCACCCCCGCCAGCTCTTCCCAGGCCTGGTGGGCGAAGAGGGCGTTGGCGTAGTTGAACCAGGCGTCCCTGGAGTTGGGGCGGAGCTCCGTCACCCGGCGGAAGGCCTCTCCCGCCCGGGGGAAGTCGTCGGCCCGGAAGAGGGCGATCCCCAGGTTGAAGAGCTGGGTGGCCTCCATCCCCTCCTCGGAGAGCAGGACCGCGTAGATCTCGGCCGCCTCCTCCATCCTCCCCTGCCCCGCCAGCGCCGCCCCCAGGTCCCCCAGGGTCTGGATGTCGTTGGGACTCCGGCGGAGCTGCCCCCGGAGGAGGGGCTCGGCCCGACCGTACTCGTTCGCGGCCAGGTAGAGCCGCGCCAAGTCATCCTCCAGCTCCCACCTGAGCCTCTCCCGCTCCCGGAGCTCCCCCTCCTCCAGGACCCGGGTGGCGGGCACCCGCTCCAGTCCCTCCAGGGCCATCTCGTAGATCTCGGCCGCTTCGGCATAGCGACCCTCCAGCTGGAGGAGCATCCCGAGATTCCGGTGCGCCTCGGGACGCAGGTCGAAGATGGCAGCCGCTCCCCGCCACGCCGCCGCCGCCTCTTCCGGGTCCCCATCCCCGTACGCGTCGGCGCCCCGGTTGAAGGCCGCCGCCCAGGCCGCCTCCCGCTCCGGCTCCACGTCCAGCTCGTAGGCCGGGTAGAGCTCCACCGCCTGGACGAAGTGGACGTCGGCCTCCTCCAGGACACCCAGGCGGGTCTGGGCCACGCCCGCCAGGAAGTGGTGGACGGGGTTCCCGGGATCGGCCTCCATCCCCTCCAGGGCCAGTTCCAGCGCCCGCTCCGGGCGGTTGGTGGAGAGGTAGAGGGTGGCCGTCTGGGCGTACCGGGTCTGGGTGGGGGGCGTGCCGGGCTCGTAGACGATGCCGGTGGGCGAGACCACCGGTCCCGGGGGCGCCTGGGGTCCGCCCAGGCACCCCAGCAGAAGGGCGAGGGGAAGGAGGAGGCCGAGGCCCACCTGCGCTCCGACGGTCCCCCGCCGCGCCGCGTCCCCGTCCGTGCTGCCCCCTCCCACCGGCCGCCCCCGCCCTACCAGGGAAAGGTGAGCCAGAAGATGGCGGAGACGGGGACGCGCACCCCCCGTTCCCGGGCCGGGTGGAAGGCCACCACCCGACTGAAGAGCTCCAGGGCCAGGTCGTCCAGCTCGGTCCGGCCGCTGGACTGGCTGATCTCCGCCCACTCCACCGCCCCTCCCTCGTTGATCCAGATGGCCACCCCCACCGAGGCCTCGGCCACATCGGTGGAC
>JBJHCB010000195.1:0-5428 GCA_050485805.1 Gemmatimonadota bacterium
CCCCTCGATGACGTGGTAGGTCAGGATGTCCGCCAGCGCCTCGGGATCCGCCAGGAGCTCCTCCAGGAGGCCTTCGGGGAGGTCCCCGAAGGCCTCGTCGGTGGGGGCGAAGATGGTGAAGGGCCCCTCGCTTCGGAGCACGCCTTCCAGGTCGGCCGCCTGCACCGCCGCCACCAGCGTCTCGAAGCCGCCGGCCACCGCCGTGTCCACGTTGTCCTCCACCGGGAGAAGCACCGCGTCGATGACGTGGATCAACCCGTTTCGGGCCTCCACGTCGGTGGCGGTGATGTCCACTCCGTTCACCTGCGCACCCCCGTTCAGGGTGATGCGGAACGGACGGCCCTCCACCGTGGTGACGATCTGTCCGTCCACCAGGTCCCCGGCCCGCACCTCACCCGCTACCACGTGGTAGGTGAGGACCGCGGCCAGCGCCTCGGGATCCGCCAGCAGCCCCTCCAGCGCCCCCTCGGGGAGCGCCTCGAAGGCCTCGTCGGTGGGAGCGAAGACCGTGAAGGGTCCGTCTCCCCGGAGCACCTCCTCCAGCCCCGCCGCCTGCACCGCCGCCACCAGCGTGCCGAAGCCCGCCTCCATGGCCACGTCCACCAGGTCCGGTGCGGGGTCCGGCGTCTCCGGCACCAGCACCGCGTCGATGATGTGGACCACGCCGTTGGATGCCTCCAGATCGGCTTCGGTCACGGCGGCACCGTCGATGCGCACGGTGCCCCCCTGGACGGTCACGGTGAGCGTGCCCCCTGCCAACGTCGTGAGAACCTGACCGTCGGAGAGGGAGCCGGAGAGGGCCGTACCCTGGACCACATGATTCAGGAGGACCTCCTCCAGGAGGGCGGGGTCCGCCAGGACCGCCTCGAGGCTTCCCGCAGGCAGGGCCTGGAAGGCGGCATCGGTGGGGGCGAAGAGGGTGAAGGGTCCGCCGTTCCCCAGGACGGGGAGGAGGCCACTCTCCTCCAGTGCCGTCTGCAGGGTGGAGAGGGTGGGTGTATCCTCCACCACCTCCGCCACCGAGGGCGGCAGTGGCGCGAGGGGAGACCCATCGCTGTCGCAGGCGGTGGCCACCAGCGCCACGAGAGCCAGGGGAGCAAGTTTACGGAAGGGTGCGGCACGGTTCACGGCGAAGTCTCCTCGTTGAGGCAGGCCGGCTAAAACCTGCACATCCACTGTACGTGTGAGCGGGGCTCTCATGGCCCCGTCGAGGAGAGAACACCTCACACCTCCGCAATGACTACCTGTTCCTGGAATCCCAGTCCGACGACCTCCGCGGACACACCTGTACACATGCTGGACATCATGCCCGGGCGCCCTCCTCCCTCGGTGGGAGTCCGGCTTAGGGGAAGGGACCGCCGCCACGGCCCGGGGGTCAGAAGACGGCGCGGATGGACAGGGCGGGGGTAAATCCGGGGAGGAACCGGGGAAGCAGCTCGTAGGCGGTCCCCTCCTCGGTCCGGCGCCGGAGCCCATGGTCCAGGACGTTCCGGCGGTCGAGGACGTTCAGCAGATCTGCCGCCACCTCCACCCCCACCCCGCCCCGGCGGAGGGTCCAGGAGGCTCCGGCATCCACCTCCAGCAGCAGGGGGAGGGAGCGCTCTCCGGGGCGGCCCACCCCCAGCTCCGGGCGGGCGTCGTGGGCGGTGAGGAGGTCGTAGTAGGCCCGGCGGAAGGCCCACGCCCGGCCCCAGACCCCGCTGGCCCGCGCCCGGAGCAGGAGGTCGTGGCGGGGGGCGGCCTCCACCCGGAGGAGCGCCCGATGGGGAACGTCCCCAGGATCCGGCACCGCCTCTCCGTCAAACCGGGAGGGAAAGATCCTGCGGGAGTGGGTGAGGTCGTACCCGGCCTGGGCCCGGAGGCGATCGCCGGACCGGAGCACCCGGAATCCCAATCCCAGGGTACGCCCCCGGGTGGCCTCCACCAGGGCACCCGGCTCCCGGGTCCCCTCCACTGCTCCGCCGAGAAGGGTCGGATAGTCCAGCTCGGGGAGGTCGCGGATCCGCTTGCCGTAGACCTCTCCCCGGATCTCCCACTGGCGTCCGGGGATCACCGAGGCCTCCACCGCCAGGTGCTCCCCCCGTGGCGGGGCCATTCCACCGCCGGCGGGAAGCCAGAACCGGAGGGAGGGGACGAGGGCGCTGGGCCCCGGATTGGCCACCTCCACCTGGTTCACGAACTGCCGGAAGACACCCCCGGCCACGCGCACCACACCTTCGCCCAGGGGCCCCCCGCCTCCCTGGAGCTCCACCGACCCCCGGGGCTCCCAGAAGAGCTCCCCTCCGTCGGTGAGCCAGGTGGCCCGGGACCCTCCCTCCAGCGTCCAGGGCCCCCGGGACCAACGACTCTCTCCGGAGAGGGCGATCCGCCCCACAGCCGTCCCCGCGGCCACTGGGGGGAAGAGGCCCTCCTCCAGGTGCACATGCCCGTCGGCCCAGGCCACCTCCACCCCCAGGCGGACATGGTGGCCGGGACCCAGGGCCCGCCCGAGGGCTCCCTCCACCGCCAACTCGGACATCCGGGCGTCGTCGGAGAGAAAGGGGACTCCCCCCGGGCCGTCGGGAAGGGCCGAGGGGAGCGGCACCTCGTCGCCGGACAGGGCCACCGTGGCCCACCGGAACCCGGTATGGAAGCGGTGCCGGCTCGCCCGGAGTTGGAGCGAAAGGGACGAGCGGGCCCCCACCAGGGCATCGTAGCGCGCCTGCCCCGCCAGATTCGACCATTCGTAGGCGTCCTGCGTCGCCACCAGCCGATCCGCCGAGGGAGCTCCCTCGTGGTGCCCCGCGGAGGTCAGGAGGGTGGAGACCTCGCTCCCCCCCGCGTAGAGGGACCCGCCCAGGGTCCGTCCGGGTCCCAACGGGATCCGTACGGCTCCGTGGAGATCCGAAGAAGCGAGATCGGTACCCTGCCCATGATCCTGGTAGACCACCGCCTCGCTCACCGTCGGCGCGCCGGACCCCGGGGGTTGCGCGTGCCCATGGGCGGCCACGAGGAGGGGGTCCAGTTGATTCCAGGCGCGCAGCGTCCTGCTGAGCCCCGGCTCCCGTGCCACGCCCCAGAGGGTGGTCCGCCCCGCCACCATGAGTCCGCCGGGAAGATCACCTCCCCCGGAAAGGGGGATGGACACCCGGGCATTCGCGTTGAAGGGGTCCACCTGGAACTCCCGTCCCTCTCCCGCCAGGATCCCGTCGGAGTGGGCGAAATCCAGGATTCCCGACACCGCGCTCCCGTGGCGTGCGGGAAAGCCCGCCTTGTGGACGGTGAGGCGTTCCAACGCCAGGGGGCTGAAGGTCCCCAGGAGTCCCTCCACCGCCATGGGGTTGTAGATGGGCACGCCGTCCAGGCGGAGTTGCTGCTCCCCGGTTCCGCCTCCCTGGATCAGGAGATCGGAGAGGAGGGGCCGGGGAGCGACCCCGGGAAGCTGAAGTAGGGCCCGGGAGAACCCGGCGGCCCCCTCGCCGCTGGCCAGGAGGTCGTCCCGGACCAGGGTCCCTCCGGCCCCCCCACCCACGCCGGCCACCCCGGCCCGGACGCCGTCCACCACCAGGGGGCGGGCGCGCAGCGGCTCCGCCTCCAGGGCGAAGCTCCGGTGGATCCGTCCCCCCGGCAGCACATCCACCTCCGTCACCAGGGGTCGGTAGCCCGGAGAGGAGACCACCACCACCTGACGCCCGGGGAGAAGGGCCGACACCGTGAAGAGCCCGGCCCGGCCGGCCAGCACCGGGGCCCCGGACCCGGGGGTCTCCACCCGGGCGTGGGGGAGGGGCTGGCCGGACCATCCGTCGGTGACCATCCCCACCAGGGTGCCATACGCCGGCACCTCCTCCGGACCGGCGATGACCACGTAGGTCCCGGAGGAAAGCCGGTAGTAGTCCAGCCCTGCCGCCTCCACCACGCACGCCAGGACCGCCTCCGCCTCCTGGTCCTCGGCCCGGCAGAAGACCCTCTGGTCCCCTGCGGCACGGGCCACCTCGCCCCCGAAGAGAAGGTCGATGCCCGTCACGGCCGCCACGTGGGCCAACGCTTCGGCCACGGGGACGTCCCGGAGGATGACGGTGTGGCGGACGCCTTCCTGGGCCCCTGCCGGGGCGGAGGCGAGGACCAGGAGGAAGGTGGTCAGCGCCAGGTGGGGGAGGCCGCGAAGGGAGCCGGGGTGGCGCATCAGAAGAGCTCGTACCCTCCGGTGGTGGGCCGGAAGCGGAGTCCCCTCGCCGTGGCGATGTCCCCCAGGATGGAGCGGAGGTCCCGGGGCTCCCCGTAGTGGAGGGTGAGGGTGTCCTCGAGGGCCACGTCCTCCCCCACCTGGATGACGACATCGAACCGACGCTCCAGCTCCCGGAGGACGGCGCCCAGGGGGAGCCCGGAGACGGAGAACCCCCGGGAACGCCAGGCCAGGGCTCGCTCCACCTCCAGGGAGGACGCGGGGAAGGAAGCCGCCTCGCCGTCCCGGACCCGGCCCGATTCCCCGGCCCCCAGTTCCACGGCCGAGCGCCCACCCCGGTCCTCCACCCGGACCCGTCCCGAGGTGACCACCACCTCGGTGGACCCCCCGAAGTCCGTCCGTGCCCGGACGTTGAACCGGGTTCCCACCACCACCGTCCGGGCGTCGAAGGTCCGGACCACGAACGCGGTGGATCCGGGAGCCACGTCGAAGTACGCCTCTCCGTCCAGGATGAGGCTCCGGGATCCCCGCCAGCTCCCCCACCCCCACCGGGGGTGACGCAGGACGGACCCGCTGTTCAGTTCCACGGTGGAGCCGTCCGGGAGGGTGGCCTGCGCCGTGGACCCCAGGGGGGCGTCCACGGTGCTCGTGGCCAGGAACGCCCCCCCCAGGACGAGGGCGGCCACGGCGGCGGCGGCCAGCCACGCCCCGGGGAGGCGGCCCGTCCGGCGGGGCCGGAGGGCCGGGGAGGCGCCGGAGGGGCGGGACGGGGCCGGGGTCGCCGTCGGGCCCAGGGCCGCCTCCAGCCGATCCCACGCTGCATCGGTGTCCTCGTCCGCCTGGGAGGGGACCACCGCCTCCAGGAGGTCCCACATCTCCTCCAGCTCCGTGACGTCCTCCTCGGCGCGCAGCTCGGGGGGGAGAGGCCGGGACTTCGGTGTGGGTGCCATGGGATCAGACCTCGGGGTGGGCTGTGAGACCCTGGGCCGTGGCCCGGTCCCGCAGGGTCCGGAGGGCCCGGACCAGGTGGTTGTTCACGGTCCGCGGGGAGACGTCCATGACCTGGGCGATCTCCTCGTGGCCAAGGCCGTCGAACCGGCTCAGGACCAGCGCCTCCCGCTGCCGCTCGGGAAGGGCGGCGATCCACTCCCGGAGGTGGCGCTCCAACTCCCGGGACCGGAACGACTCCTCGGGGGAGGAAGTCCGGTGCCCGTCCGGGTCGGCGCGCTCCTCCAGCAGGCGGCCCCTTCGCCGACCGTCCCGCAC
>JBJHCB010000196.1:0-5419 GCA_050485805.1 Gemmatimonadota bacterium
CCCCTCCTTCCCGCGGCGGCGGAGCGCCTCCTGGAAGCCGGGGGAGCCGGGGGAGCCGCGGGGGAGGTGGAGTTGTGGGGACACCTGGTGGTGGTTCCGGGGGCCCGGGCCGGGCGCCGTCTCCAGGAACTCCTCCTGGAGGGGGCCCAGGCCCGGGGGCTTCCCCTCCATCCCCCGGACGTGGTGACGGCGGGTGCCCTCCCGGAGCGGCTCTACCGCCCGGAGCGCCCGGCTCCGCCCCCCCTCGCCGCCCGCCTGGCGTGGGGCGAGGCCCTCAAGGCCCTTCCCGAGGCCCACCTCCATCTCCTCACGGCCCGCCCTCCCCCGTCGGAGGAACTCCCGGCGTGGCTGGCGCTCGGCCGCGTCGTGGAAGCCCTCCATCGGGAGCTGGCCGCCGAGGGGATCGGCTTCCGGGAGGTGAGGCAGGTCTTCGCCCGGAGCCCCCTCTTCGACGACGGCCCCCGGTGGGAGGCGCTGGAGGAGGCACGAAGGGGCGCCCTGAGTCGACTGGAGGCCCGGGGGTGGCTGGACCGGGAGGAGGCCCGGAGGCGGGCGCTGGAGCGGGGGGAGGTGACGGGCCCCGGTCCGGTGTGGCTGGTGGGCACTCCCGAGCTTCCGGGCGTGGCGCGGGAGATGCTGGCGGGGGTGGAGGGGCCGGTCCGGGCCCTGGTCCATGCCCCGCCGGAGGAGGCGGACGGGTTCCATCCCGACGGCACCCTGGTCCCGGGGGCCTGGCAGGGTCGGGAGCTCCCCCTGGAGCGGGCCCGGATCTTCGTGGAGGGAGGCCCCGCCGACCAGGCGGAACGGCTGGGCCGGGAGCTCGCGGCCCTGGAGGGAAGGTGGACCGCCGAGGAGGTGGTGGTGGGGGTGGCGGACCCGGAGCTCATCCCCTTTCTCTCCCGGGTGCTGGAGGAGCGGGGGATCCCCCTCCGGGATCCCGCCGGTCGCCCCCTTCCCCGGACCGGTCCCTGGCTTCTGCTGCAATCGACGGCCCGACTCCTGGAGGAGGACGACGGCGCCTCCCTGGCGGAACTCGCCCGGCACCCCGCCCTGGAGGAGTGGCTCCGGGAGGGGGGGATCGCTCCCGGCGAGGGGATCCGGGCCCTGGATCTCTGGCGCCAGGCGGCCCTCCCGGGGGCCCTGGGTCCCGGGCCCCTCCCGGGCCCGTCCGAGGACCGGAGCCGACGCTCAGCCCAGGGGGTGAGGGATCGCCTGGCCCTCCTCCTCCGGGACCTCCGGGAGTCCCGTCCCCTCCCGGCCTGGTCCGGGGCCGTGGTCCGGTTCCTCCGGGAGGTCTACGGGGATCGCCTCCTCCGGGAAGATCGGCCGGAGGAGCGGGAGATGAGCGTGTTCCTCACCGCCCTCAGGAGGGTCCTGGTGGAGCTGGAGGCCCTGGGCGCCGGGGAGCCCTCCCCTCCCCGGGTGACCGGGGCCACGGCGCTGCGCATCCTCCTGGGGGAGCTGGACGGGGAGGCCGTTCCTCCCCCCGACGCCGAGGCGGCGGTGGAGGCCCTGGGGTGGCTGGAGCTTCCCCCCGACGACGCACCGGTTCTCCTCCTCACCGGAGTGAACGATCCCTTCCTCCCCTCCTCGGTGGTGGGGCATCCCTTCCTTCCCGACGGCCTCCGCTCCGCCCTCGGGCTTCCCGACAACCGAACCCGTCGGGCCCGGGACGCCTACCGCCTCCATGCCATCCTCCGGAGCCGGGAACGGACCCTCCTCGTCTCCGGCCGGAGGAGCGCGGCGGGAGACCCCCTCCGCCCTTCTCCCCTCCTCCTCCAGGGCCCGGCGGAGACGGTGGCCCGGCGGATCCTCTCCTTCCTGGGAGAGGAACCGGCCGGGGCGGCATCCTCCCCCCATGCTCCCCGGGAGACGTCCCCGGCCGCCGCCTCGGCCCCGGCCCCCGCCCCGACGGGCCCCTCCCCGCCCACCCTTCCTCCCGAGCCGGTGCTCGCTCCCCCGGAGCTTCCCCTCCGGATCCGGGTGACCGCCTTCCGCACCCTCCTGGCCGACCCCTACCTCTGGCTCCTCTCCCAGCGCATCGGCGGTCCGCACCCCCCCCATGCCCCCGACGCCTGGGTGGACGACGACCTCCGGGAGATGGAGGCCATGGGGTTCGGGAGCCTGGCCCACCGCGTGCTCGAGCGACTGGGTCGGGAGCTCCGGGAGGAGCGGTCCGCCGGTCGCATCGCCGACGGGTTGGAGGAGGTCCTGAAGGAAGAGGTGCGGCTCCGCTTCGGTTCCCGTCCCCTCCCGGCGGTCCGGATCCAGCTCGCCCAGCTCCGGGCTCGCTTCCGGGCCCTGGCCCGGGTGGAGGAGGAGCACCGGGCCGCCGGATGGGAGGTGGCGGCGGTGGAGGTGGGCGCTCCCAGGGATGGGGTCCCCTTCCCCGTGGACGCCGGGGAGGTCCGCCTCACCGGACGGGTGGACCGATTGGATCGCCACCCGGAGGAGGGCTGGCTGGTCCTGGACTACAAGACCTCGGAGAGGGCCCGGACGCCGGACCAGACCCATCGGCGGGGGAGGGGTGGGGAGCGGGAGTGGGTGGATCTCCAGCTCCCCCTCTACCGACACGTGGCCCCGGCCCTGGTGGACCGGGACGGAACCCCCCTCGCCCAGGGCCCGGAGGCAGGAGAGCCCCTCCGGCTGGGATATTACAACCTCCCCCGGTCGCTGGAGTCGGTGGGGATCGACCTGGCGGAGTGGACCCGGGAGGAGCTGGAAGAGGCCGATGAGCGGGCGCGGGAGGCCCTGCGGCCTCTCCTCCGGGGCGCGCCCGTGGCCTTCGATCCGGGGCGCCTCTCCCGGGTCTCCGAGGACCTGGCCCCCCTCCTGGGGGTGGGAATCCTGGCGCCTCCCGGGGAGGAGGGAGATGGAGAGGAGGGGGAGGGTCCGGATGACTGAGGGTGGGGAAGGGGTGGAGGGAGGGGTCCGGGGACCGGGCGCCCCCGGGAGACCGGGCGCCCCCGGGGGATTGGAACTCCCCCGGGAGATCGTGCTGGCCTCGGCGGGAACGGGGAAGACCTTCCGTCTCTCCTCCCGGATCATCGCCCTCCTGAACGCCGGAGCGCCTCCCCACGAGATCCTGGCCTCCACCTTCACCCGCAAGGCGGCGGGGGAGATCCTGGAACGGGTCCTGGTCCGCCTGGCCCGGGCCGTGGTGGACGAGGAGAAGCGTTCCGAGCTGGCCGGTCACGCCGGACTCCCCGGGGCCCCTCCCCTGGACCGGGACCGGGTGGAGACCCTCCTCCTCCAGCTGGTGGATTCCCTCCACCGGGTGAACGTCTCCACCCTGGACGCCTTCTTCCACCGCGTGGCGCGGGCCTTCGCCCTGGAGATGGGGCTGGTCCCGGGGTGGGGGGTAGCGGACTCCGCCGACGGGGAGGCCCTTGTGGCGGCGGCGGTGGACCGCCTCCTCCGGGAGGTGGAGGAGGAGGAGATGGTGGAGCTCCTTCGCCTGCATCGCTCGGGCGAGGTGGCCCGGGGGGTCCACGGGGAGCTCCTGGCCGTGGTGGAGGGGATCCAGCGGGTGGCCCGCGAGGTGGATCCGGGGGTTTCCCACCCCTGGGGCTTCCCCGAAGCGGGGGGAGCGAGCCCGCCCCCCGCCGGCCCGGAGATCGAGACCCTGAGCCGACGCCTGGGCGACATGGAGCTTCCCCGGACGAAGTCGGGGACCCCCGACGCCCGGTGGGCGGGAGCGGTACGTGGACACCTGGAGGATCTCCGGAACCGGGACTGGACCCGGGTGGTGACCCGGGGGATCCTGGGGGCCGCGCTTTCCGGCCACGAGACGTACTATCGCCATGCGCTGTCCGGGGAGTGGCAGGCCCTGGCCCGGGAGGCCGCAGCGCTGGCCCGGCGGGCCCTCCAGGTGGAGCTGGAGGGACGGGCCCGGGCCCTCCAGGCCCTGGCCCAGGGGTTCGAGGCCGCCTTCACGGCGGAGCAGGAACGACGGGGTCTCTACCGCTTCGAGGATGTCCCCCATCTCCTCCTGGGGTCCGGGGCCACGGGGCGGGAGGGGGAACTCTACTTCCGCCTGGACGGCCGGATCCGCCACCTCCTCCTGGACGAGTTCCAGGACACCTCGGTCCTCCAGTGGCGGGCCCTCGAGCCCCTGGCCGAGGAGCTTCTCCAGGGGGGGGAGGGGGACCGGGCGCTGGTGGTGGTGGCCGACCCCAAACAGTCCATCTACGGCTGGCGCGGCGGGGAGCCCCGCCTCCTCCACCGGATCGCCCAGCGGTTGGGGATCGGGTTCCAGGATCTCCTCCTCAGCTACCGGTCCTCACTGGTGGTCCTGGATGCCGTGAACCGCATCGCCGGCGCGTTTCCCCGGGCCTCCGTGCTGGATCGGGACCACGAGCGTCGGGCGGCGGCGGAGTGGGCGGAGGGGTTTCCCCCCCACGAGGCGTTCCACTCGGGCCGCCCCGGCCTCCTTCGGGTCACCCAGGTCCCGGGGGAGGGGGGGCGAAGCGGGCTCCGACCCGGGGTCCTGGCGGCGGCCGCCGACGAGGTGGCCCGCCTCCACGGGGAGGCGCCGGCGGTGTCCGTGGGGGTCCTCTGCCGCACGAGCCGGGCGGTGAACCGGATGATCTGGGAGCTCCGACGGAGGGAGATCCCGGTGAGCGAGGAGGGAGGCGGTCCCATCCTGGATGCCTGGCCGGTGCACCCCGTCCTGGCCCTCCTCCGCGTGGCGGATCATCCGGGGGACCGGCTGGCCCGCTACGTGGTGGCCACGTCTCCCCTGGGCGAGGTGGAGGGGCTCCAGGACTGGGGTTCCGACGGGGCGGCGGACCGGGTGGGAGGCCGGATCCGCCGGCGCCTGCTCCTGGAGGGGTACGGCCCGGTGCTGGAGGGGTGGGTGCGCCGGCTCCTCCCCGGGGCGGCTCCCAGGGAGCGGGTCCGACTGGGCCAGCTCGTGGAGTTGGGGTTCCGACAGGACGCCGCGGGCGTCCCCCTCCGGCCCTCCGCCTTCCTCCGCCGCGTGGCCTCCACCCGGATGGAGGCCCCCGGGGGGGCCCGGGTCCGGGTCATGACCATCCACGCCTCCAAGGGGCTGGAGTTCGACGCGGTGGTCCTCCCCGAGCTGGAATCGGGATTCCGGAAGGGCGGGGGCGGGAGGCCCGGTCCCATCCCGGTGCGCCCCGACCCTGCGGGACCCGTGACCCGGGTCTTCCCCCCGGTCCCCCGGGACCTCCTCCCCCTCTTCCCCGAGGTGCAGGAGGCCGTCCTGGCTCAGGAGGCCTCCCGCTTCCATGACGAACTGGGTGGGCTGTACGTCGCCCTCACCCGGGCCCGCCATGCCCTCCACCTGGTCCTGGAGGCGGGGCGGGAGGGGAAGGCCACCCCCGCCGAGTTGGTGCGGGAGGGTCTGGCGCTCCATGGGCGCGAGCCCCTCCGCAGCGAGGGGGGGGTGCAGGTC
>JBJHCB010000197.1:0-5391 GCA_050485805.1 Gemmatimonadota bacterium
TGGGCCTGGAGGGCCGGGGTGGCCCGGGCCAGCCCTTCCTCCGAGAGCCCCACCTTGGCGGGGGAGGCCTGGGGGAAGGGGTCGGGGGGGAGGTGGGGGGCGGGAGGGACGCGGGGCGCCCAGGCGGCGGCCGGGAGGGCCAGGAGGAAGGAGACGGCCAGGAGGGCGCAGGCCGCCCGTGCGAGCCGGCCGGGGGCGGCGGGGGTCCGGCGAGCCAGGGGCCAGGGGTTCATGGTTGGAGGCTGGGGCGCCCATGCGGGGCCCGCAAGTCCCCGGGCGGAAGGGGGGAACCGGGCTCCCCGGGGTAGGGCTCCCCTTCCAGGGCGTGGAGCGTCCCCACCACCCGGTCCAGTTCCTCCACCAGGAAGCCGTGGGACCCCCCGGCCCGGTAGGCGTGGACCAACTCGCGATAGTACCAGAGGGTCTGCCGTGTGGAGACGGAGAACCGAGCCCACACGGCGGCGCCCTCCTTCCGATGATCCCTCAGGATGGAGCGGGCGTTGTGGAGCTTGTCCGCCAGGGAGATCCGGTTCCCGCGGCCGGCGGCTACCTGCGCCAGGTAGGCCCGCTTCCGGGTGTGCCAGTCGGGCTTCTCCCCCCCATCGAAGTCGGCGGGGGTGTCGGTGCAGGCCTCCACCAGGGCCCGGACCCGCGGAGTGAAGTCCGCCTCGAGCTCCTGCGGGCCGATGCGGTGGCGGCAGTCCTCCAGGGCGTCGTGGAGGAGGGCGGCCACGGCCTCCTCCTCGTCGCCGCCGTCCTCCAGGACCAGGGCCGCCTCCCTCACCCCTCCCATTCCGAGCGGAGGATCCCGAACCAGGCCTCGTCCAGGGGCTCCCCCCGCTCCACCCGGTTCTGCCGCAACACCCCTTCCGCCTTCATCCCCAGCTTCTCCATGACCCGCTGGGAAGCGCGATTCCGCTCGTCCGCAAAGGCCCGGACCCGATTCAGCTCCGGAAGGGTGGAGAAGGCCAGGTCAATGACCGCCCGGGCCGCCTCCGTCATGTACCCCCGGTTCCAGTGGGTTCGGGCGATGGAGTAGCCCAGCTCGCCAAGGCGATGGGCGAAATCGAGGCGAAGGTTGACCCCCCCGATGACCTCGGTCCCCAGGAGGACGGCCCAGCTGGGGTGGGTGGTCCGATCGAAGAGGAGCTGACGGGCCACGAACTGCTCGGCGTGGACCCGCTCGTAGGGGGAGGGGAGGATCCGGAGGTACCGGGCCCACTCGGGGTCCCGGGCATACCCGAAGACCGCGTCCACGTCCCCGAGAGTCCAGGGGCGGAGGTGGAGGCGGGCCGTGGGGATGACCTCCGGCAGGGGACGTGGCTCCATGGGCGTGGGCCCTACCCTGGTCCAGGCGGACCCGGGGGGGCCACGCCGTGCGGGAGCTCCCTGTCGGCGAAGGACACCACCGCTTCCACGAAGGCCTGGGGCGCCGTGTACATGGCCAGGTGCCCCTGCCCCGGCAGGATCCGCACCCGGGCCTGGGGCAGGGCGTCCGCCACGGCCCGGGCCTTCCGTTCCTCCCCCCGCCCGCCCATCTCCCCCACCAGGAGGAGGGTGGGCACATGGAGTCCGGAAAGACGTTCGGGAGCGGACCGGTAGCCCGCCAGCGCGGACACCTCCCGGGGGATGGTGGGGGCGTTGGCCAGGCGCCGGGCCCAGGCCTCTCCTTCGGCCCGGAGGAGCTCCAGCTCCTCCTCCGTCACCCCGGCGAAGCCCCGGAGGAAGGCCACCAGCATCGCCTCCACCTCCCCGGCTTCCAGCATTCCCTGCAGGCGGGCCGCAAGCCCCACCGGAACCCCCTCCCTCCCATCCAGGACCATCCCCTCGTAGAGGACCATCCGCTCCACCACGCCGGATCGGAGCGCCCCCTCGGCGGCACAGAGGGCGCCGAAGGAGTGGCCCAGCAGGCAGGTGGGAGCCCCGATGGCCTCCAGGACCGCCGCCACGTCCTCCGCCTCCCGCTCCAGGGTGTAGGCCGGGGCATCCCCGCTCTCCCCCCGGCCCCGGCGGTCCATGGCGTGGACGGTGAACGTCCGCTCCAGGAGGGGAAGCACGTACCTCCAGGTGGTGCCGTGGTCCGCCACCATGCCGTGCACCAAGAGGAGGGGGGGACCCTCTCCCGTTCGCCTCACCGCGATGGGCGTGCCGTCCCGGGAGGGCACCCGGTACCTCACGCCCCGCCTCGGGGCCCGGGGCGATCCTTCCAGGCCCACCACCGGAGGAGCTCCGGCTCCGGCTCCGGATCGGGCTCCCGGGCGAAGTAGACCGCGCACCGCATCACGTAGAGCAGGCAGCGATCCACCTCCAGACCCTGGAAGGCGCAGATCCGATGGTACAGATCCTCGGGGTTCTCCCCCTCCAGTTCAGCCACGGAGCGGACCCCGATGTTCCAGAGGTCCATGCTGATGCTGGGGCCCACGCCCGGGATGGTGCGGAGCTCCCGGAGGACGGCGGGATCGGGTCCTCCGGGCACCCGGAGCTCGGGGAGATCGATGCGGCGCATGGACGGTTCGGCCGGTCAACACAGCCCCAGGGCCACGGCCTCCGGGTCGCAGGTGGAGTAGGCCCGGGAGACCACCTGCCAGTCCCCGCCCCCCTCCCGGGTGAAGACGGTCATGACCCGAACCGGACCGAGCTGGCCGATGGGACCCTGGACGGGACCGTGGAGGAGAAGGCGGTTCAGCGCCACCGCCGTGGCTCCCCGGGGGATGAAGCCCTCGTGCTCCACCGTGATGGAGTCCACCGTGGTGAAGGCCCAGAGGTCCCGGATGATCTCCTCCCGGGTCTCGAGGACGCCCCCCGGCGCCAGCTCCACGTAGGACTCCTGGGACACCGAGCGGAGGAGCTCCGGGTCCTGCTCCAGGATCAAGGTTTCGAAGAGGCGCTGGTTGAGGGCGAGGAGGGCCTCCTCCTCTTGACCCTGCGGCTCCCCCTGGTCCTGCGCCTCGACGCGCGTCTGCGGGTCCCCCTGCGCCTGCCCGCAGGCGGCGGCCGCCAGGGCCAGGATGAGGGCCGGCGCCATCAGGGGGATCCGGACCGGGGATGGTCGAGGCATGGTCACTCCGGGCTCAGGCTCCTCGTTCAGGCTGTCCCCCCGGTTCAGGGGGGAGAACCGGACCCACGATCATCAGATAGGCCGGAGCCACGCCCGAGGCAATGGCGGCGGCCCCTTCCCTGTGGGAGCCCGCCCCGGAACCCGTGGTCGCCCCGAGCGCGGTCACACGATGACCGCGTAGACCAGTCCGGCCAGCATGAGGCCACAGACGGCATACGAGGCGTTGACCGCATACAGGGCCCAGGGCTTCACCCGCTCGTCGACGTTGTACACCGCGGCCTTCAACCCTTCCATGGCGGCAACCCCTGCCCCGAGGATGGCCCCCACCGCCAGGCCGTCCAGGAGCGTCTCGCCCCCGGCCCAGGCGTAGACCAGAGCGAGGACTGCGGTGGTGACCAGGCAGCCACCCAACGTCAGGAGCATCCCCGCACCGGGAGACGCGTCCTGGAAGTCCTCGGGGGTCCGTCCGATGGCGTCCATCCAGCGCTTGCCGAAGAGCGTCATGTACCAGAGCGCTCCCAGGAAGAAATTCGCGAGTCCTCCGGCCACGATGGCCAGGAGGTGCAACCAACCGAACTCGATCCCTTCGAGGGTCATGGTCCTGCCCTCCTGGCTCCGAGGCGGACGCGACGTGCACGGGCGCGGGAAGCCCCTGGGGTCATCCTCTGTCGGGGAAGGTAGGGGTCTCCCACGGATCCCGCACCGACCCCTCCCCCGGAGGGGGCCAGGGGCCCGGATCCACCCCATCCCCCGGGACCCGCCCCCGGGTGGACAGGCTGGCGCAGCGGGGCCCGAGCGGCCATCGTCCCCCTCCGTCCCCGCGCCCCGTGGGTCCGGATCCGCCCCCCCTTGCCTTCCCTCGTACGGCCGCAAGCCATCCGGACATGAGCCCTCCCCTCCCCCCGACCGCCCCCGATTCGGGAAGTTCCCGGGGCGCCCCTGGCCTCCGGCCCGGCTTCGCTTCATCCCTCCCCGCGGGCTTCTTCGCGGCGGTGGCCCTGGCGGGGTGTGGGGCGGACGGGCCCGCTCCGGCGTCGGATCGGGCACCGGATGGAGTGGACCCCCAGGCGGCCTTCCTGGGGAACCTGGCCGCCCCCTGCGGCCAGGCCTTCCCTGGTCGCCTGATCCTGGAACCCGAGGGGGACCCCATGCTCACCGGGTCGGAGGTGCTCCTCGCCCACTTCCGGGACTGCGAGCCCGGCGAGGTCCGCATCCCCTTCCACGTGGAGATCGAGGCCACAGGGGACTGGGACCGTTCCCGCACCTGGTACGTCATGGCGGTGGAGGGGGGGCTGGAGCTCCGCCACGACCACCGGGAGCCCGACGGCTCCGAGAGCGGCCGGACCTGGTATGGTGGGTTCTCGTCGGATGAGGGCACGGCCCACCGCCACGACTTCCACTCCCCGGAGCGGACGGAGCGGGCCGGCGTTCCCGTGGGATGGCGCCTGGAGATCGAGCCGGGGAGCCACTACCGATACGGCACCACCTACGACGGGGCGTTCGACTGGATGATCGAGTTCGACCTCTCGGAGCCGCTGGGGGACCCCATCCCCGATGCATGGGGGCACGAGACACCCCCCTCCCGGGTTCCGGGGCCACCCTGAGGGGAGGGGGCCCGCGCCTCTATGTCCCCTCGCCCCGCCCGTTCGCCCGGAGGATCGGGTAGACCCGGACGGACTCCACATCCAGCCCGTCCCGACACACCCCGATGAGGCGGTCTGCGGTGATGGCCACCGGTTCGAGGTCGGAAGGGAGTTCCACCGTGGTGACGCGCTCGCCCCGGCGGTTCAGCACCCACCACGTTCCGCCGGGTCCGGGACCCTGGAGCCCCCCGGTGTAGAGGGAATGGGACCGGGGATCGTACTCCCGGATCCAGAGGTGCTCCTCTCCATCCAGCAGCACATCCCAGAACACCGATACCTCTTCGCCGCCGGAGAGGGCGTCGAGGGCGGAATGGGCCCGCTCGGCCTCGGTCCCCGGTTCGTCCCCAGCCCCGGAGGCATCCCCCACCGCCAGCGCGCTCCGGAGGGTACGGATCGCCTCCGAGGTCGCGAGGGCCTCTCCGGGCGTCCAGGTCAACTCCCCCTCCTCCCCCGTGGCCAGGCGGAAGGACCGGAGCCGCGGGGTCAGGGTCTCGGCCACATACACCCGCCCCTCGGCTCCGCGGATGAGGGGGCGGGGAGAGAGGGGATCCGGCCCCCCGCCCCCGGGGAAGGCGTGGCGCCGGAACCCTTCCACCTGGGTAATCTCCCCCAGGTGGGTACCGTCGAGGGCGAACCGGTGGATGGCCAGGCGGTCCCGGCCCGAGAGCTGCACCTCCCTCACCCCGAAGA
>JBJHCB010000198.1:0-5379 GCA_050485805.1 Gemmatimonadota bacterium
GCTCGGACTCCCCCGCCAGGAGGGCGTCGGGGTCCCGGTGGCAGGAGAGGATCCACCTCCGGAGCCCCTGATCGTCGGGGAAGAGCTCCAGAAGGGCCCGGTCCGTGGCGAAGATGTCCCGGGGGTCACCGGAGAGGGCGACCCAGCGGAAGGGCCCCCTCCCCCGGCAGAACTGGGGACGGATGAAGGCCGGCACGAAGCCGGGAAAGGCGAAGGCCTCCCCGTACCCCTGCTCGAAGGCCCGTTGCCGGAGGTTGTTCCCATAGTCGAAGGTGACGGCCCCCCGCTCCTGGAGCGCCACCATGGCCCGGACGTGGCGCTCCATGGAGGCCAGGCTCCGGGCCACATAGCCCTCGGGGTCCTCCCCGCGGCGGCGCTGGGCTTCCTCCAGCGTCCATTCCACCGGCACGTATCCGTTCAGGGGGTCGTGGGCGGAGGTCTGGTCCGTGAGGAGATCCGGGGTGACCCCCTCCCGCACCAGGTGCTCCACCAGGGTCACGGCATTCCCCTCCACGCCCACGCTCCGGGCCTCCCGGGCCGTGGCGAGCCCCCGGGCCCGCTCCACGGCAGTGGCGATCCCGCCCTCGCCCAGGGAGACCCACTCGTCCAGGTAGCCGTCCCGGACGCGGCGCTCCAGTCGGGACCGGTCCACGTCGGCAACGAGGCAGACGCCGCCGTTCAGGGTCACGGACAGGGGCTGGGCGCCTCCCATCCCCCCGCACCCTGCCGTCACCGCCAGCCGTCCCTCGAGGGATCCTTCGAAATGGAGGCGGGCGCATTCGGCGAACGTCTCATAGGTGCCCTGGAGGATCCCCTGGGTACCGATGTAGATCCAGGACCCCGCCGTCATCTGCCCGAACATCATGAGGCCCCGGGCCTCGAGCTCGTCGAAGTGGGCCTGGGTGGCCCAGTGGGGCACCAGGTTGGAGTTGGCCAGGAGGACCCGGGGGGCGTCCTCGTGGGTGCGGACCACCCCCACGGGCTTCCCCGACTGCACCAGGAGGGTCTCGTCGGGCGCCAGCGCCCGGAGCTCCCGTACGATGGCGTGGTAGGCCTCCCACGACCGGGCGGCCTTCCCCCGCCCCCCGTAGACCACCAGCTCCTCCGGGTGCTCCGCCACCTCGGGATCCAGGTTGTTCATGAGCATCCGGAGGGCCGCCTCGGCGGCCCAGGTGCGGCAGGAGCGCGTTGCGCCCCGGGGGGCGCGGATCACCTCCGGAGGGGGTACCGCCACCGGCCCGGGGTCCGGGGTGGCTCCGCCGCGACCGCTCGTGTGAGGCATCTCCCCTCCCTTCTGCCGTCCGCCGCCCCCAGGGGCGCCCCACGGGGATTCGGGTCCCGGGTGCAGGCGACCGGGGAACCGGGAGTGTGGTCCGGCCAGAATGACCCGATGCCTCCTGCCGTGTCAAACCGCCGGCTTCCGTTTCCTGCAAAAGGATCGGGCCGCCTCCCCGTGAGGAGGCGGCCCGTGTCCGGACCCGGGCGTGCAGAACTCAATCCGTCACGACCACCCGCAGCCCGGGCGTGCTCCAGTCGGCGTGGTCATCGTGCCAGAAGTGAAGGACGATCCGGGTCTCCCCGGCCGCCAGGGCCTCGATGTCCAGATGGTCCCCATGTCCTTCCACCTCGATGATCCCGTCGGGGTGGCCCTCGGCGATCTCAGCCCGCACCGTGTACTCGCCCCCCAGGGCGATGACCTGGTCGTCCTCGTCCAGGAACCGGACGTCCACCTCGATCTCCTGGCCCACCTCCAGCTCGATGCGGCCGTGCCAGTGGTCCCCATGGACGTAGGCCAGGCGCTCGTCCGTCCCCCGGAGATAGACTTCCGCACCCACCGGCTCGGGTGCGGGCTCGCTCACTACCACCCGGAGGGCGGGGGTCGTCCAGTCGGCGTGGTCATCGTGCCAGAAGTGGAGGACGATCCGGGTCTCCCCCGCCGCCAGGGCCTCGATGTCCAGGTGGTCGCCGTGGCTCTCCACGGAGACCAGCCCCTGCGGGTGGCCCTCGGCAATCTCTCCGCGCACGGTGTACTCGCCGCCCAGGGCGATGACCTGGTCGTCCTCGTCCAGGAAGCGGACATCCACCTCGATCTCCTGGCCCACCTCCAGCTCGATGCGGCCGTGCCAGTGGTCCCCATGGACGTAGGCCAGGCGCTGGTCGGTCCCCCGGAGGAAGACCTCGGCGCCCACCGGCTCGGGTGCGGGCTCGCTCACCACCACCCGGAGGGCCGGGGTGCTCCAGTCCGCGTGGCCGTCATGCCAGAAGTGGAGGACGATGCGGGTCTCCCCCGGCGACAGGGCCTCAATGTCCAGATGGTCGCCATGACTCTCCACGGAGACCAGCCCCGCGGGGTGGCCCGGGGCGATCTCGCCCCGCACCGTGTACTCGCCCCCCAGGGCGATGACCTGGTCGTCCTCGTCCAGGAACCGGACGTCCACCTCAATCTCCTGACCCACCTCCAACTCGATGCGGCCATGCCAGTGGTCCCCATGGACGTAGGCCAGGCGCTGGTCGGTCCCCCGGAGGAAGACTTCGGCGCCCACCGGCTCGGGCTCCGGGTCCACGGGGGCGAGGGGGCTGTCGGAGCAGGCGGCGACGCCCAGGGCAAGGACGGCCCCGGGAAGCAGGACGCGCCGGAAGGATGGGAACAGACGCTTAAGGGACTCCATGGAACACTCTCCTCTCCGGCCCCCCATCGGTCCTCGGTGGGAGCGGCAGGGGGATCGGGAAAATGGGTCCGGGGGAACCTTCCCACGGACGATGGAATGCGGGAGGGAGAAGGGCTCCCCCTCCCGGTCAGGGAGCGAAAGAGAGGGAGGGAGTCGGAGGGGGCCGGGGCCGGGCGGGGGCATGGACGGGCGGAGGGGCGACGATGCGTCCAGTGGGACGCGCACCGTCCAGGGGGGCGGGCTCCGAAGCGGCTTCCACCGGGAGCGGCGGCGGCGCGGGTACGGACGCCCCCACGCACTCCTCGCATTCCACGTCACAGACGGCCGATGCGTGGGCGGCGGGGACCGCCAATAGGGCCACGGTCACCAGGACCAGCACCAGGAGGCGGCACAGTACCTCCCAAGCCCTGTCGGACCCCGGATCCGGGAACATCCCCACCGTTCGTCGATAACGCATGTGCAATAGCTAGAGGAAGGCGCCAGCCAGGGCAACCCCGGACCGGCTGGCCAAAGGGTCCCTCCTCCGTACATCTTGGGGCGGGTCACCGCCCCCGCCCTGCCCCTGGAGCAGCCATGTCCCCTCCACCCGGATCCCCCGAGCCACCCACCGGCGCCTCTCCCGTCCTCACCTCCCTGAGTCCCATCCTGGCGGTGGAGGCCATCGAGCCCCTCCTCCCCTTCTGGACGGGTCGCCTGGGGTTCACCCTGGCCGCCCAGGTCCCGCACAAGGGAGCGCTGGGGTTCGTCATCCTGCAGCAGGGGTCGGTCCGGGTGATGCTGCAGACCCGGGCCTCCATCCTGGAGGACGTGGAGGCCGTCCACGCCATCCTGGACCCGGGAACCCCCATCCTCTTCTTCGGCGTCCGATCCATTGGGGAGACCCGCGAGGCCCTGGAGGGGTGGGGCCCGGTCCTGGTCCCCCTGCGGGAGACCTGGTACGGCGCCCGGGAGATCTGGATCCAGTCCCCCGAAGGAGCCGTGGTGGGATTCGCCGAGTTTCGGAGTTGACGGAGCCTTGCTAGACTAGTCCCATGGTGCTCTCCCGTTTCCGCCATCCGGCCCTGAGCGCGTTCGGGGTCCTCACCCTCCTGGCGTTCGGGGCGTCCGACGCCTTCGGGGTGCGGGTGTGTGTGCACCATACCGGGCACCAGGAGCCCCCGGCCCATGGGGAGCCCGTGGTGGACGGGGAGGCCGCCGGGCATCCCCACGTCCATGGGCACGGAGACGACCAGGGGCCTGGGGATCACCATGACGGTGACCACGGCCATGGGCATGGGCATGCCGGCCACCCCCACCACGACGGCGGCCTCGTGGAACACGTGGGCGACGTGCCTGACGACCACGGGCACGGCGAACACGACTGCGACTGCGGCTTCTTCTGCGTGGGGATGTCGGGCCCGCCCCCGGTGGAGCCCGCCTCCGTTGTGCAGCTCCGGGGCCTGGACATCCCCCTCTCTCCCCGGGTCCAGCCTCGTACCGAAGAGGCCCGGGCCCCTCCCTGCCGCATCCCCCGCCTCCTCCCCTTCGCCCACGGACCTCCGGTCCACTCCTGAGGCGAGGGTCGCCCCTTCCGGGGACCCTCCGCCCTTCTCGTCCGTCCCCGATCCACGGGCCGGTCTCCGTGGCTGGAGCACCCCCCGGGGGGGCTTCCGGCCCCGGGACCCGTGGATCCAGACCCGAGCAGGAGTCCGGTCCATGCGAAGCTTCCGTTCCCGGATCCCCGTGGCGCCCGCGCCCGGCGGTCCACCCACATGGTGGGGGCCCTCGACCCTCGCCGCCCTTATGCTTTCCTTCTTCCTGGCCGTCCCAGGAATCGCCCAGGAGCCCACGGCCGCCACCCCCCTGACGGGGACCGTTCGATCCGCCCCGGACGGAGGCGGGGTCTCCGGCGCCGCGGTGCGGATCCCCGGCCTGGGACTCCAGGCCTTCGCCGACGCCACCGGCCGCTTCCGTTTCCCCTCCCTCCCCCCCGGGACGCACCGGGTGGAAGTGGAGCGCATCGGGTATCGGTCCACCTCGGTGGAGGTCACCGTGGATGCGGACCCGGCCCGGAACGTCCCGGTGGAGATCCATCTGGAGCCGGATCCCCTCCTCCTCTCGGAGCTCGTGGTGAGCACGTCGGGGGAGCTCCGGCGCCGGGCGGAGACCCCGGCCAGCGTGGGAAGCATCCACGGTGAAGCCATCCGGGAGGTAAACCCCACCCACCCCGCGGAGATCATGAACCGGTTTCCGGGGGTGTGGGTGAGCCCCACCAGCACCGAAGGGCACATGACGGCCATCCGTCAGCCCATCACCACCAACCCGGTCTACCTCTTCCTGGAGGACGGCGTCCCCACCCGCTCGCCGGGGTTCTTCAATCACAACGCCCTGTACGAGATCAACGTCCCCCAATCGGACCGAATCGAGGTGATCCGGGGGCCCGGCACCTCCCTGTACGGGAGCGACGCCATCGGCGGGGTCATCGACGTGGAGACCCGCCCCGCCTCCACGGACCCCCAAGTCGAGGCCACCCTGGAGGGGAACTCCCTGGGATTCGGGCGGGCCCTGGTGTCGGCGGCGGGCTCCCGGGGGGATGACGGCCTCCGCCTGGACCTGAACTTCACCGAAGGGGATCGGTGGAGGGATGAGACGGAGTACCGGCGCCGGAGCGCCACCCTCCGCTGGGATCGGAACCTGGGCTCCGGACTCCAGCTGCGGACCACCGCCACCT
>JBJHCB010000199.1:0-5375 GCA_050485805.1 Gemmatimonadota bacterium
GTCATGGGGTGCGTGGTGAACGGGCCCGGGGAGTCCAAGCACTCGGACATCGGGATCTCCCTCCCGGGGACCTTCGAGGAGCCCAAGGCCCCCGTCTATGTGGACGGCGAGCACTACACCACCCTGAAGGGCGACGGGCTGGTGGAGGAGTTCAAGGGGATCCTCCTCACCTACATCCATCGGCGCTATGCCGAGGGAGCGCCCCCCGGGACCCGGGTGGGAATGGACACGGCGGCCCCCCGGGGCTGACCTCCCTGGGTGCGGAGCTGATCCCGGCGAGGGACGGATCTCCCCTTCCTCTTCAGGGAGGGGGAGGCCCGCGGCCGTCCACCCGTCGGTGGAACTCCCACATGGCCCGGACCCGGAGCTCGTCCACCCCCTGGTCGGGCATGGGGACGCGGTAGATCTCGAAGAGCTCCCGGGCCACCGGATCGTTCCGGATCATGGAATCGGGGCGCATGACCATGGCCCGGTACCACTCGTACTCCCGTCGATACGTGATCCCCGCCAGCGAGGGGCCCACCACCTCCTCGTGGTCCAGACGGTGGCAGGCCAGGCAGCCCCGGACCCGGTACCACCGCTCCCCGGCGGCGGCCATCTCTCCGTCGATGGGGTCGTCGGGGGAGGGGGGAGCCAGGATGCGGGCGGCTTCGGGATGCCGGGGATCCCAGGGGCCGTCCAGGGGAGACCAGTCCTCCCGATCCCCGCAGGCGGGGGTCAGGAACGAAAGGGCGGCGGCCAGGAGCAGGGGGGGAAGGGGGCGGCGCATGGGGAGAAGGTAGCGCGGGCCCCGGGATGGGTGGAGGGGGAAACGGCTCGACGCCCGGGACGGATCCTTTCGTCCCGGGCGCCGTGACCGCCTCCTGCGGAGGGAGGACGGCGGGGTCGCCCCCGTCGCGCGGGGTCAGTCCTCGCTGTCCTCTCCCGCCAGCACCGCCTGCAGTTCCAGCACGATCCGGATCGTGTCGCCCACCAGGACTCCACCGCTCTCCAGCGCCTGGTTCCAGGTGAGACCGAAGTCCTTCCGGCTCACCTTCGTCTCGGCCCGGAAGGCCAGCCGCTCGTTCCCCCAGGGATCCTGTCCACCCCCCAGCTTCTCGGCTTCCAGGGTGACCTCCCGGGTTTCGCCCCGGATGGTGAGGTCGCCCACCACCCGGAACTCCTCGGGCGTACCCTCCACCCCACGGCTCCGGAAGGTGATGGTGGGGAACGCCTCCACGTCGAAGAAGTCCCCGCTCCGGAGGTGTCCGTCCCGGTCCTCGTTCCGGGTGTCCACGGTGGCGGCGTCGATGGTGACCTCCACCTTGGAGCCGCCGAAATTGACCTCATTCAACAGGATGGTGCCCTCCACTCCGGTGAAGAAGCCCTTCACGGTGGAGATCATCATGTGACGAACGCCGAACTCCACCTGGGAGTGGGCAGGATCGATCTCCCAGCGGGACAGATCGGTGGCTGGGACGGTCTGGGCATCACTCATGGTGGAGCCTCCGGGAAGACAGGGGATGGGACGGGTGCAAAAGCACGACCAGTTAACAACTGAAGTTTAAAGTAATAGGATCCCGTTCGGGGTCAAGGGGGTCAAGGGGGTCAAGGGGGTGGAGGGGGGCCGCGACCCGGGGCACCGTTCTGGGTCGCGTCTGGTTCGCGGCGATGGGACCGGAAATCGTTTCGCTCCGTTGCGCGCCGGCCGCCCCCCGTGGTACGCTCCGACTCCCTTCAGCCCGAGCGCCGTGACCATCGATCCTCCCCTCCGGGACTTCACCCAGCACGCGGACAGCGTGTTCTGGGTCGTGGACGAGGCGATGCGGCTGATCTACGTGAGCCCCGCGTTCGAGCGGATCTGGCGGCGCCCGTCCGCTTCGGTTCTGGGGGAGATCCAAGCCTTCCTTTCCACGGTCCATCCCGACGACCTGCCGGAGCTCCTGAAATGGATTGAGGAGGGCACCCAGGAGGGGAATCGGAGGAGCTTCGAGTACCGGATCCTACGACCGGACGGGGAGGTCCGTTGGATCCGGACCCGGGCCTTTCCCGTGGCGCCGGGCCCGGGGGGAGAGCCCCGCTTCGCCGGAATGAGCGACGATGTGACGGTGGAGCGGCAGGGACATGCGGCCCTGATGGATCTGACCCGGCGCCTGAGTCGAACACTGGAAAGCCTCTCCGAGGCCGTCTTCCTGGTGGACGAGGCCGAAGGGCGGATCGTGGACTGCAACGCTGCGGCCCTCCGGCTCTTCGGCTACTCCAGGGCCGAGGTCATGGGCGCCCCCACCCGGCTCCTCCACGCCAGCGACGAGTCCTTCCGCGAGTTCCAGGAGCGGAGCCGCCGCTCCCTGGACACCGACGGACTGTGGAACGCCGAGTTCCCCATGCGCCGGAGCGATGGCACGGTGTTCGAGGCGGCCCACACCCTGACCTTCCTGGATGCCGAAGAGGGGCTCGGGGACTCGGTGGTGAGCGTGGTCCGGGACCTTTCCGGGGAACGGGAACTCCAGCGCCGTCTCTACCGGGCCCAGCGGCTCGAGGCGGTGGGGCGGCTCGCGGGGGGAGTGGCCCACGACTTCAACAACCTGCTGACGGTGATCCGGGGGAACGCGGAGCTCGTGGGAGAGGCGCCGGAGGTCCCGGCCCACTTCCGGCCCCTCCTCCGGGACATCGGGGATGCGGCACGCCGGGGCGCCGAGGTCACGGCCCAGCTCCTGGCCTTCGGACGGCGGCAGGTCCTGGAACCCCGACCCATGGAGCTGGCCGGTGTCCTCCGGGAGGTGGAACCCCTCCTCCAGCGACTCATGGGAGAGGACGTGGAGATCCGGTTGGAGCTCCCCGAGGACGAGACCACCGTGGACGTGGACCCTGGCCGGCTGGAGCAGGCCACTCTCAACCTGGCCATGAACGCGCGCCAGGCCATGCCCAGGGGCGGGCGTTTCACCCTGCGCCTCCGGAGGGAGGAGCAGCTCGGGGCGCCTGAGCGGGCCCGCCTTCCGGAGGCGGGCCCGGGCCCCCACGTCGTCCTCGAGGTGGAGGACACCGGGAGCGGCATGGGTCCGGAGACCCTGGATCGGATCTTCGAACCGTTCTTCACCACCCGGGCCGACGAGGGAGGAACCGGGCTCGGGCTTCCCTCGGTGTACGGGATGGTGACCCAGAGCGGGGGGAGCATGGCGGTGGAGAGCGAACTGGGGAAGGGCACGAGGTTCCTCCTCTGTTTCCCCGCGAGCAGCCGTCCCGCCTCCCCGTCCACCGACGGCGTGCGGCCTCCCGAACGCTCCAGGGGAGAGGGGGAACGGATCCTGGTGACCGAAGACGATCCGGCGGTGCGCCGGGCCCTGGTCCGGATCCTGGAGCGGGAGGGCTTCCAGGTCACCGCCGTGGGTTCCGCCGAGGAGGCGCTGCAGCGCCTCGCCTCGGGGGAGCCCCCTCCGGACCTCTGTCTGTCGGACGTGGTCCTCCCCGGCGCATCGGGGATCCACCTGGCCCGGGTCCTTCGCCGGGATCACCCCCGCCTCCCCGTCCTCCTCATCTCCGGCTACTCCGAGGAGCGGCTGGCCATGGAGGATGGAGCGGAGGGCCTTCCTCCCCTCCTCCCGAAACCCTTCAGTCCCGGGGAGGTGGTGGGGCGGATCCGGGAGTTGCTGGACCGGTCCGACGGAACGGTGGGGGAGCCCAGGGGTGGGTCGCTGGAACCCGTAGGCTAGCTCCCCACGTCCCTCCCGGGGGCGGACCGGCGGAATGGGTGCCGGAAGGGGGCCCGCTCCGCCGCGGCCCGGGAGCCAAGCCCTCCCCTCAGCCTTCCGGGCCGGTTTCCCGCCTTCGTTCCCACGCCGATCCCCGCGTCGCCCTGGTCTCCTTCAAGGCGGCCAGCCCCCGCTCCTCCGCCACCCGGTGGGGTGCCGAGCCCAGGGACCGGGCCTCGTCCAGGATGGCGGCGACCCGGTCCTGGATGCCGTCGATGCGGGCCAGGATCTCCGGCTCCGGGAGGCCTCGGGCCCGAAAGATGAGGCCCATGGCCCCGCCGGCGCTCACCAGGAAGTCGGGCGCGTGGACGATCCCCCGGATCCGGAGGCGCTCCCCGTCCGACGCTTCGTCGGCCAGCTGGTTGTTGGCTGCGCCGGCGATCCCCCGACAGCGGAGCCGGGGAATGGTGTCCGGCCCCAGCACCGCGCCCACCGCGCAGGGAGCCAGGAGGTCGCACTCGGTGTCGTAGACGGCGTCCGGAGGGACCACCTCCCCTCCCACCTCCTCCGCCACCTCCCGGACCCGGGCCTCGTGGAGGTCGCTCACCAGGATCTGGACTCCCGCCTCCGCCAGCATCCGGACCAGCGGTCTTCCCACATCCCCCACCCCCTGCACCAGGACGCTCCGTCCCCGGAGGTCATCGCTCCCGAACAGATGGGCCGCGGTGGCCCGGAGCCCGGCCACGGCGCCCCGGGCCGTGAAGGGGCCCGGATCCTCGGCCCGGGTGGGGGTTCCCGGCGCACCCCTCCGGTCCACCCCGTGGACGTAGCGGCTCACACCGGCCAGGAGGGCCATGTCCTCCGGGGTGGTACCCAGGTCCTCTCCGGTCCAATAACTCCCCTGGAGGGATTCCAGGAAGGCCCCGAATCGGAGGAGGACTCCCCTCCGCTCCTCGCCTTCCAGGGGTCGCGGCAGGGCGATGACGCTCTTCCCGCCGCCGTACTCCAGCCCCGCCGCCGCGAACTTGAGCGACATTCCCCGGGCGAGCCTCAGGGCATCCAGGAGCCCCTCCTCGGGGCGGCCGTAGACCCGCATCCGGCAGCCCCCGGTGGGGGGACCCAGGGTGTCGTCATGGAGGGCCACGAAGAACCAGCTCCCCGACGGGACGTCGTGGTGCAGCACCACGGAACGCCCGTCCCAGGATCGGATGAGTTCCTGCATGGAGGCCGACATGGTCCACTCCAGGGCGGAAGGCGGAAGGCACGGGGGCCGCAACCTCGCCGGGCGCGGTTCACGGCGCTAGAGTGTCGGGGGATGGACCGACGGGGGGAGGGTCCCCCGGAGCCGCAGGCACCCTCGGCTCAGGGACCGGGGAGTCCCTGGGAGGAGTTGGACCACCGGCAGGAGGGAGGATGGACGGACGGGGGGAAGGAGGTGGGACGGGGGAGGGGGCCGGACCCCGGCCTCCGGGACAGGACCAGGGGGATCCCCTCCTCCCCCTGGGTCCCTTCCGCCCGCAGCTGGAGGTGGACCCGGTCCGACGGCGGGCCCTCCTCCGGGCCCTGGCCGGATTCCCATCGGATCTCCGGGCGCGCCTCTCCGGGCTTCCCCCCGAGGTCCGATCCCTCCGGATCCGCCCCGGGGGTTGGACGGTGAGCCAGGTGGTGCACCACCGGGCCGACGCGCACCTGGTGGGATACGTGCGG
>JBJHCB010000200.1:0-1762 GCA_050485805.1 Gemmatimonadota bacterium
GGGTTGGAGCGGGCGCCCCACCCCGTCATGGCGGAGCGGGAGATCCGGAGGGGGGACGCCCTGGACGAAGCGGGGCTCCTGCGGCACGAGGGGGACGAGGTGCCCGAAGGGGAGGAGCGGGAGCCGGACGGTCCGGGACCGGACGGCCGGAGCGGGGGCGTCACGGACCCCGTCCCGCCCCCCACCGGCGCCCCGGGGGACCCCGTTCCCCTGGCCTGGATGGAGCTCTCCCTCTCCCCCCTGGAGGTGGCCCCGGCCACGGTGGGAATGGACCCTGACGCCCTCGATGGGCTGGACCGGTTGATCCTGGAGGCCATCGGGGAGGGAGTGGCCCCGGGGGTGGCCGTTGCGGTGGGGCGGGGGGACCAGGTGGTGCGCCTCCGGGGATACGGGCAGATCGACTGGGCTCCGGGGAGTCCGCCGGTGACCCCGGTCACCCTCTTCGACCTGGCCTCCCTGACCAAGGTGGTGGGCACCACCGCCGCGGTCATGGCCCTGGTGGAGGAGGGTCGGCTCGGTCTGGAGGACCCGGTGGTCCGCCACCTTCCCGACTTCGCCCGCGGCGACCCCCGGAAGGCCCGGGTGACGGTCCGGGATCTCCTCCTCCACCGGAGCGGCTTTCCCCCCTTCCGGCAGTTCTTCCGGGAGCTGCAGGACCGGGAGGAGGTGCGGCAGGCCGTCTTCGACCTCCCCCTGGATGGGGAACCGGGGGGGGGTGCGGTCTACTCGGACATCGGGTTCAAGACCCTGGGGTGGATCGCGGAAGCCGTGTCGGGGGAGCCCCTCGACGCCTTCCTGGCCCGATCCGTCTTCTCCCCCCTGGGCATGCAGGACACCGGGTTCAACCCCTCTCCGGCCCTGCGTCCCCGCATCGCCCCCACCGAGGTGGTGGCGGACCGGAACGGGGGCCACGTCCACGGTGAGGTCCACGACGAGAACGCCTGGCTCATGGGCGGGGTGTCCGGGCACGCGGGCCTCTTCTCGTCGGCCCAGGACCTGGCCGTCTTCGCCGCCCTCCTGGCCGGCGAGGGGCTCCTCCCCGCCTGCACCCACCAGCCCGCCGCCGGGGTCCCCTGTGCCCGGGCCCGGAACGGAGCGGTGCGCCTCTTCCGCCCGGAGACGGTGCGGGCCTTCGCCCGCCGGGGGGACCCGGGCGGCTCCCGGGCCCTGGGATGGGACACGCCCTCGGGACGTTCGTCGGCAGGGGACTACTTCTCCGCCGCGTCCTTCGGCCACACCGGGTTCACCGGGACCTCCATCTGGATCGACCCGGAGCTGGACGTCTGGGTGGTCCTCCTCACCAACCGGGTGAACCCCACCCGGGAGAACACCCGCCACATCCCCTTCCGCAGGGACGTCCACGATGCCGTGGCCCGGTCGGTCCGGGACCGTCCGGTGGAGCTCCGGACGCCCTGAGTCGCTAGGGTCTTCCCAGGACTTCCCCGCCGGACCGTCTGGCCGCCCCCGCCAGTCGGCGATCCAGGGTGGCGAGGGGCACGCCCAGGCGAAGGGCGAGTTCCAGGTAGGCGGCGTCGTAGGCGCTGAGGCCGTGACTCCGGGCCAGCAGTCGGATGGACTCGAAGGGGCGCCGGCGGTCCGTGGGCTCCACCACGATGGGGAGCTCCATCACGAGGGCGGCGAAGCGGTTGGCGTCCGGAGGCGAGATCCGCTTCCGACGCTCGGCGGAAAGGAGGCCGTTGGCCACCTCCAGGGGCCAGATTCCCGGTACCACCGCCTCCGACGCCTCCAGGAGGTCCAGCAC
>JBJHCB010000200.1:1772-3757 GCA_050485805.1 Gemmatimonadota bacterium
CAGCACCTCGAGCGCCAGCTCCCTCCCTTCCTCCTCGAACGCCCAGGCCAGGGTCACCGAGGCATCCAGGACCAGATTCATCCCCTCCGCCCCTCGTCGATGAGGTCCCGGAGGGTCAGGTCTCCTCCCAGCTTCCGCCCCACCCCAAAGGACCGGATCTGGGCCACGGCTTCGTGGGCGGACATCCATGAACCTCCCCCGGGAGGCACCAGCTCGGCCACCGGAACGCCGTGGCGGGTGATGACGATGCGTTCCCCTTCTTCCACCCGTCGGAGAAGCGCGGGGAGGTGGGTCTTGGCCTCGTATGCGCCGACCTCGGTCATCGGTCCTCCGTCCGTGAAGCGACTGGTCGTACACCAGTCTAAACGGCTCGTCCCGTCCCCGGCAAGTCGTCCTGGGCCTGCGCCCATGCGCCGCTGTCCGCTCTTCCCCCGGGGGCACGTCGCCCCTCCTACCGGCCCAGGCAGGCCGCCAGGGGGGAGGAGCCGTCGGCCCCGAACCAGGCGTCGGCCATCGCCTGCACCGAGGCGTGCCCCAGATGGGCCAGGAGGGCGTCCAGGATCCGGGCGTAATCCGCCTGGTCGGGGGTGGGGGAGTCCCCGCCCCGGCCTCCCTCCATCACCTCCACCGCCACGGACTTGAGGAGTTCCACGTCGGCGTCGGTCCAGCGGGTCAGGACCAGTTCGGCACTCGCCTCCCGGACGTCGCCGTCGGCGTCCCGCTGCCGCATCCCGTCCGTGGACGCCATGATCTCACGGAAGTAGTGGCACTGGACGGACTCGGTGGCCCGATGGCTCTCCGCCAGGGCCTCCCGGCCCGCGGCCCGGAGGGCATCCTGCTGGTCCGGATCCAGCCGGTCCCAGACCCCCGAGCGCTGGATAACCATCCACCCAAGGAAGAAGGGCTGGTGCCAGCCGGGATGGTGGACGAAGCGGAGGCCGATCTCCCCCAGGTTCCGCCCGTCGCTCCCGGCCGGGGTCCCGGTGTTGTGGAAGAAGCCGCCCCGGGCTGCATCCCAGTCGTCGATGGGGGTGGCGAACTCGAAGCCGTCGATGGCGCCCTGCTGCACCGCGGTGAGGAAGGCGGAGCCCCCGGGGATGGCCTGGACGAAGTCCATCCGGCGCTCTCCACCCAGGCGGTCACAGGCGCGGTCCAGGATGGTCTCCGCCGGGGGCAGGTAGCGCAGGGTCCAGGGCTCGGCGCAGAGCCCTGCGATTCCGATCCCGTCCCCGTGGGCCAGGCAGTCGGTGTCCCCCTCGGGACAGTCCGGGATCCCCAGGGGCTTCGGGAAGTAGCCGGCGATCTGCTCCGGGCTCCCCACCACCGGGAGGGCCACCACATCCATCCCCCGCTCCCGGAAGGTCTCGTTCACCAGTTCGAGACCCCCCGCATCGTAGAGGAAGGCGGCCATGTCCCCGAAGGCCGGACCGAAGGGGATGGAGTTCACCAGGAAGCCCCAGGCGGGGTTCAGGGACCCCCCTGAAACGTGGGCCGCCGCCACCTCTCCCGCAGCGACCTGGGCGGCGGTGGCCGCTCCATCCGCCAGCTCCAGGACCATGCGGCGGTCCTCCCCAAGGGCCCCGGTGCGCTCCGGGACGGCAGTCACGAAGTAGCTCAGGGCTCCGTAGTCCGGATCCATGGGGTCCGACGATCCCTGTCCCCAGGCCAGCGACGGTGAGGGGCTGAACTGGTGGTAGGCCAGGACGGCGGCCCCGTCGGCGGAGGCCAGGCCCACCTCGGCGGTGGCGTCCGGGCTCGCTCCCGGCTCCCCGCCGCACCCCGCCACCAGGAGTCCGGTGAGGAGGAGTCCGGTGGGGAGCCATCCATGCGGGAGGAATCCGGTCGGGGCGAACCCGGAAGACGCCTCCGGAACGAGGGCCGTACGAAGGGGGGCGGGCCGTAGGGGGTAGGATCCCCGGATCGGGGTGGGCCGCATGGCGAGGGGACTCCTGCACTCGGGGACCGGGGTCGAAGGGGCGGATCGA
>JBJHCB010000200.1:3767-5367 GCA_050485805.1 Gemmatimonadota bacterium
CGGGACTCCTGCAGGGGGGGCTGGGGGCCGCGGGGGCGCCCCGCCCCCCCGACCGGGGGGCATGGTAGGATGCATGTCCCGGCCGGGCAACGGGATGGACCCGGCTCCGGGGGTGGAAGGGACCCCTAGACGGGATGGCCCACCGCTTCCACGTCCGTTTCCCGGAAGTCGTTCCCTTTGAAGAGGAGCGGCATCCGTAGGGCCATGGCGGTGCCATAGCTGAAGCAGTCCCCCAGGTGGAGGACCGGTGGATTGCCGACCCCCCTCCCGAACCGCCCGTACCCCAGGCGGGCCATCCTGGCCTGGTCCAGGGTGAACGGCTGCACCGTGATCCCCAGGCGCTCCAGCAGAGCGTCCAGGGCGAACTCCCCTCCCGGCCCCTTCCGTGCCCGCATCACGGCGGAGGCCTCCACCAGGGTGGGGGCCCCGATGACCCGGTGTTCCGCCGAGGCCATGGCCTTCACCATGGTCTCGGCCTCCGGTTCACCCAGGAGGATGGCCAGGAGGGCCGAGGTGTCCACCACCATCAGGTGACGAGTCCGTGAGGGTCGTAACCCAGGATCTCATCGGCGGTGCGGGAGTCCCGGTCGGGGAGCTCTGCCACGAACCGCTGGATCTCGGCCACCTCGGCCAGGAGCGCGGCGACATCGGGGGCTTCGGGGGTCCGGGCCAGGGTCTCCTGGATCGCAGTGGTCACCGCCTCGGTGAGGGAGGTGCCCCGGACCTCGGCCAGTCGCGTCGCCAGCCGATGGGCTTCCTCGTTCTTGATGTTCAGCGCCATGGGTGGATTCCCGCTGGAAATGGTGGACGGTGTAGATATGTTCTACCATCTACCATGTGAGGGCGGATCCGTTCCCGCCATGGCCCTGCGAGCCGTCGCCATTCCCGCAGGCCTCTTCCCGAGGCGCCACCCTTTTCTTCGTCCCCTGCCGCCCGTACCATGGGCCCGTTCCGGGAGGGCTTCCGGGCCGCGCCGGTGGCCCGCCTCCCTCCCGGCCCACTCCCCCGGCCCCCACCCCCATGACCGGACTCGACTGGGTCGTCATCGCCCTCTACTTCGTCCTGGCCACGGGCATCGGGCTGGCCATGATGAAGCGGGGGAGCCGGTCCCTCTCCGACTACTTCATCGGGGGGCGGGCCCTCCCCTGGTGGCTCGCCGGGACCTCCATGGTGGCCACCACCTTCGCCGCCGACACCCCCCTGGCGGTGACGGAGCTCGTGGCCCGCCACGGGGTGGCGGGGAACTGGCTCTGGTGGAACATGGTGATGAGCGGGATCCTCACCGTCTTCTTCTACGCCCGCCTCTGGCGGAGGGCCGGGGTGGTGACGGACGTGGAGTTCACCGAGCTCCGCTACGGGGGGAGGCCGGCGGCCCTCCTCCGGGGCTTCCGTGCGGCGTACCTGGCCCTTCCCATCAACCTCATCATCATGGGGTGGGTGAACCTGGCCATGGTGGAGATCGCCAGCGTGGCCCTGGACATCCCCCGCCTCTGGGCCCTCCTCTTCTGCTTCGTGCTGGCCGCCTCCTACTCCATGCTGGCGGGACTCTGGGGGGTGGTGGTCACCGACCTCTTCCAGTTCGTCCTGGCGGTGGGGGGGG
>JBJHCB010000201.1:0-5363 GCA_050485805.1 Gemmatimonadota bacterium
CACACCCACCGAGTGGGCCATGTTGGGGTCCCGGTTCTCGAAGTTGATGGTGACGCTGTACCCCTCCGGCACCACGATCTCTCCACGGCCGGCGTAGAAGCCGTTGAAGTTCCAGTAGTTGTTGTCCGAGGAAGACCCCGCGATGAGGTCGATGGTGACCGTCTGGGCCGCCTCGTCCACCTGGAACCAGTCCGGCTGGGCCAGGGCACCGGGGGCCGCGGCGGGCTGATCGGCGGGAGCCGGGGTGGCCGGAGGAGGAGCTTCCTCGCCATTGCCACAGGCGGCGAGTCCGACGAAGAGGGCCGCAGTAAGAGCCTGGATGCGCATATCGTTGAGATCCTTGTCCTGGGTGGGTCGCGGGTTGGTAGGGCGGCCTCGTTCATCCCGTCCGGGTCCGCCCGGCTGGGGACAGACTCCTGGGAGTCGGCCGTCCGGAAAGCCCACTTCTTCCCGGAAGTCGCAGCAGTGAAAGATAGGAACAGCCGCGAGCTTCCGGTAGGACCCACCCCTATGGGCTCCTCCCGGGAACAGGTCGGTCCACGGAGCCCTCCGTGGGAGGGGGGTCAGGACGAGGCGTAGGCCGCGTTCTCCCGGACATACCCCTCGGTGAGGTCGCACCCCAGGGCCGTGGCCTCTCCGTCCCCCACCCCCAGGGACACCCGGATCTCCACCGTGTCCCCCTGCAGGAGGCGTCGGAGCTCCTGCTCCGGGAAGGAGGTCACCTGGCCGCCCTCCACCACGGAGACCCCCTGGAGCCAGGCCCGGACTCGCTCGGGGCGGACGAGGCACTCCACGCACTTCCCCACGGCCATGAGGATCCGGCCCACGTTGGGGTCCGCCCCGTAGGCCATGGTCTTCACCAGGGGGGAGTCCACCAGCGCCCGGGCCACCCTCACCGCGTCCTCCCGGTGGGCGGCCCCCTCCACCCGGGCCCGCAGGAGCTTCGTGGCGCCCTCTCCGTCCCGGGCCACCGCCTCCGCCATCCGGCGGCACAGGGCGTGGACGGCCATGGGGAGCTCGGCCTGGGGGCCCCCGGACCCCGACGCCAGGGCCACCACCATGTCGGAGGTGCTGGTATCGGTGTCCACGGAGAGGGTCTGGAAGGTGTCCGAGGCGGCGGACCGAAGGACCCGGTCCAGCTCGGGGGCGGTGATCCAGGCGTCGGTGAAGAGGTAGACCAGCATGGTGGCCATGTTGGGGGCGATCATCCCGGCCCCCTTCCCCACCGCGGTCACCACCGCCCCACCCACCTCCAGGGAGAAGACCTTGGGGACCGTGTCGGTGGTCATGATCCCCCGGGCCCCGGGAAGGGGATCGGGGCCCAGCTCACCGGCCATTCCCCTCAGCCCCGCCTCGATGCGCTCCACGGGGAGCCGCCGGCCGATGACCCCGGTGGACCCCACCAATACCCGTTCCTCGGGAATCCCGAGCTCCCGGGCGGCCGCCCGGGCCATCCTCCTCGCGTCCTCCACCCCGGCGGCGCCGGTGGCCACGTTGGAGACCTTGGAGTTGACCACCACGGCCTGGAGCGTGCCCGTGGCCAGACGCTCCCGGGCCAGCAGGATGGGAGCGCCGGGGAAGTGGTTCCGGGTCAGGAGACCCGCCGCCGCACAGGGCTCCCGGGACACGAAGAGGGAGAGGTCCTCGCCTTCCGCCTTCAGTCCGCAGTTCCGGGCGGCGCATCGGAACCCCGGGGGAAGGACGGGAACGTCGTGCCACCTCACGGCGCGGACCCGGACGGCGGGGAGTCCGGGGGGGCGGCGGACCTCCCCGGCCCTGCGCCGGGCACGTCCTCAGGCGCTCCGCCTGGCCGCCGGCGCCGGGGCCAGGTCCCGGGCCATCCTCCGGTAGCTCCGAGCCAGGTCGAAGGCGCCCTCCACCTCGGCCCTCCGGGCCAGGTCGAGATACCGGCGCACCCGCTCCTCCGCGCTGAAGCCCTGGTTCCACATCGTCCACCTCCCGTTCTTCCGCACGTCGGCATGGTCCCTCTTCCTTTCTCCCTACGGAACGAACGGTGGACTGGATTCAGGACGGGACGCTCCCCCGGTGTCCGCCTCCCGGGCGAGGCGGGCCAGGTGGTCCCGGAGGGTGGACAGCTCCGAGGGCGAGAACCCGGCCAGGACCTCCTCCTCCCGGGCGGCGATGGGGCCGTCGGCGGCCGCCAGCCGCTCCCTTCCCCGGTCCGTGATGCGGGCCAGGACCTTCCGCCGATCGCCGGAGGACCGGGTCCGCTCGATGAGGCCCTCCCGCTCCAACCGATCCAGGAGGCGGGTGACCCCGGGGGTCCGCTCCAGCATCCGGGACCCCACCTCCAGGGTGGGAAGCCCCTGGGCACCGGCACCGCGGAGGATGCGCAGGACGTTGAACTGCTGCAGGGTGAGTCCGGCGTCCTCCACCGCGGCGGCCAGGGTGCGCCGGAGGGCGTCGGTGGCCCGGAAGAGGCCCAGCACCACTTCGTGGGCCGGGGAGCGAAACCGACCGCCCGTTCCGGGAGGGCGGGGGTTCACCACCCTCTCCGGGCCACCTCCGCTTCCGCCGCCAGGTACCCGAAGGCAGCCCACTGGTCCAGGCGGCTCAGGATCTCCAGGAAGCGACGCCTGGCCCCGTCCTCGTCCCCATCCAGGAGCTGGTGCGCCCCCAGACCATAGAGGACCGTGACGGTGCCCAGTCCCTCCCCCTCCTCGGGGAGGACGGCCTCGCGCCCCCGGAGATCCCGGAAGTGCAGGATGAGATCGTGATAGGCATGGTTCTCCAGGAGCTCCAGCTCCGGCCCCACCTCCTCCACGACGGCCCGGGCGCCCTCGTGGTCGCCCAGCTGCCGGAGGGTCAGGTGGAGCCAGTACCGGGCCGCCACCTGCAGATCCGGATTCCCCGACACGGCCAGGGTGGCCTCCCACCCGTCCCGGGCCGCCTCGAAGTCACCCCGGAGGTACTCCGCCAGGGCCAGGTGATACCAGAGGTTGAAGCCCAGGGTGGAGAGGGGGATTCCCGCCGGGTTGGGAAGGCCGTCCGGCTCCACCTCGTCGATGCGTCCCTGGGCCTCGGCCAGCTCCACACCCCGGGTGAAATCGGCGATGGCCCGGTCGAACTCCCGGACGGTGATCCAGCGATGGCCCCTGTGGCGGTAGAAGGCCGGATCCTCGGGGAAGCGCTCCAGCCCCTGGGAGAAGGTGGCGATGGCCGCCCGGTAGCGCCCCAGGTACGCCTGGTGCCGGCCCACCCAGATCCAGGCGTCGGGGTCCTCGGGGGAGACCGCCAGCTCCGCCTCCGCCGCCTCCAGGTCCGCCTCCCGGGATGCTCGGAGGTCGGAGGGAAGAGGGGGGGGGAAGAGGAGCTCGCCCAGGAGGGAGCGGGCCTCTGCCCCGGGGGGGAGGTCGGAGTCCGGGGCGGGTTGGGCCGGGGCGGGGGCGTCCGTCCCCGCGTCGGGGGAGGGAGGGTCGTCCCCGACCCCGCATCCCCACACCGCCACCAGGACCACGGTGAGGGGGGAAACGACTCTGGAAACCCTGGACATGGGCGTCTCCGGTGGGGGGGTCAGCGGAAGCGATTCCCGGCGATCCAGACGCCCTGGATCTCCCGGAGATTCCGGATGTCGGCCCGGGGATCGGCCCGGACCACGAGGAAATCGGCCCAGGCGCCCGGTTCCAGGACGCCCACGCCGGAGAGCCCCATGCAGCTCGCCGCCTCGGCGGTGGCGGAACGGAGGACGCGCTCCGGGGAGAGCCCGGCCTCCACCATCATCTCCATCTCCAGGTGCTCGAAGTAGCCCTGGAACCGGGCGGGGGGGCCGCTGTCCGTCCCCATGGCGATGGGGACACCGGCCTCCGAGATGAGGCGGAGGTTCTCCATGGCCACCGGGAGCTGGGCCTCGTACCACTGGGCGGAGGCGCTGGCCCGGACCGCCGCCTGCCGGTCCGGATCCTCGAGGGCCTGGAGCACATCGGGATCCGCCGTCTTCAGGAAGAAGGGGTCGTCGAAGAAGTCGGGCCGGTCCTGGTACGCGAAGACCGAGACCTCCCGGGTGAAGGTGGGGGTGTAGCAGATCCCCTCGGCCAGGAAGAGGGCCAGGAGGTCGTCGTCCACCACCTCGTCCCGGACGGAGTGGGCCACCACCCGTGCTCCCTCCTCCACCACCCCCCGGGCGTCCTCGGCCCGGACGATGTGGGCGGCCAGGGGCAGCCCCCGCTCCGCGGCGGCCCGGATCACCGCGGCGTACGTCTCGCGGGACATGGCCTGCCCCTGCCCCAGATTGTCGTCCACCCGGATCTTCACCCACTCGGGGGAGAGGGGCTCCAGCCCCGCCACAGCTCCGTCGGCCTCCCCCGGCGTGGAGGGCGTCAGCACCGGGCCGGCGATGAAGAGGCGGGCCCGGTCCAGTCCGGCCGTCTCCTGCTCATCCCGGATCCGGGCTCCCTCCGGACCGTCGCCCCCCAGGCTCACCACGGTGGTGATCCCGTAGTGGGCATAGAGGCGGAGTTGGTCCAGGATGTTCTCCCGGGTGTAGAGGTCGGAAGAGGACCGGAGGCCCTCCACGCCCCCCACGTGCCCGTGGGCGTTGATGAGCCCGGGGATGAGGAAGGCGCCTCCCAGCTCCTCCACCCGGGCCTCCCCGGGGATCTCCACCCCGTCCCGGCTCCCCACCGCCTCGACCCGGCCGTCCCGCACCAGGAGGACGGCGTCGGAGACGGGATCCGCTCCGGTCCCGTCCCAGAGGGTGGCGCCGGTGAAGGCCACGAGCGCGGTGGCCGGGCCCGTCTCGGCCCCGGACCCGGGTGCCCCCTCCGCCTGGCGGCTCCCCTCCCCGTCGCCGGCACACCCCACCGCCACGAAGGCGGTGAGGAGACCGAGGACCCTCCCCATCCCCGCGCCGGGGCGGAGGGCCCTGCGAGGCCGTGCCCACCTCGCCGTCCTCCCCCCAGAGGGGCCACCGCAGTCGAACTCCGAAGCTCCGTTGGTCACCACCGTCCCCGCCTCCTTCCCTGGATTCCCTGCCCGTGCGTGCGGCCCCATCACGGGGCCCGCTTCCGGGGAAGCTGGGCTCCGGGGGGAAGGGGGGCAAGCGCACCGGGGACAGGCCCGGACCCCCCGGGCCCGGTGCCGCCTCCGCCGCGGCCCTACCCGCCGAAGCCTCCCATCCATCCCGAGGCGTCGAACTGCCGGGTGTACTTCACCACGAAGGTCCGTTCCGGGTCCACCACCCCGCTCTGGGGAAGGATCCCCGAGATCCCCGAGACCTCCATGAGCTGCCGCTGGTTGTAGACCACGAAGAGCCCGGTCCCTGCCGTGTCCATCCATCCGAACCGCAGGTGGCCCGTCCAGACCCCCGTCTGGTCGCTGTACTGGATCGAGGACTGGAGGGAGAC
>JBJHCB010000202.1:0-5337 GCA_050485805.1 Gemmatimonadota bacterium
CCTCAGCTCCCCGGTCCCGACCCGGTCCCCTCCCAGCCAGAGGACGTACGGGGCCAGGAAGAGGGCGGCCACGCGGTCCCGATGGAAGAGGAGGGCCAGGAGTCCCGTCACCGTCAGGAGAAGCACCCCGCTCCCCAGGACGCCCACGAAGGGGTCCCTCAGGCCCACCATCACCGGGTTCCACAGGGTGTTCAGGAGCAATGCGCCCACGGCCAGGGCCAGGACCAGGATTCGATCCTGTCCCCGCGGCACCCGGGTCATCCCCCGATAGAGGAGGAACACGAACAGGGGGTAGTACAGGACACTCACCAGGAGGAAGAGCACGGTGGGCGCCTCCATCTCAGGACGGGCGAGGGCGGCGTACCATGCCACCTCCACCTCGCGCCCCACCAGGGCCCCCAGCAGGCTGGCCAGGAGCATCATGGCCACGCAGATCCCCACCGCCGCCGCCAGGGGGCGGGTGCGGACCTCCATGGTCCCGGAGGGAAGGCCTCCGGCCGGGGGATCGCCTGCCCCCGAGGAGCAAGGGCCCCTCACCGCCCCCCTCCCGGGCGCAGGCGGAGCTCGTGGACCGGGGGGCCGGCCTGGAGGGGCGCCGGATCCCCCCGCACCCACGCGTCGTGGCCCGCCTGGTAGTAGGGTGACAGGAAATGGCCCGACTGCCCGCCGGGCATCTGGAAGGTGGCCCGCTCCGGCTCCCCCGGCCGGCCGGTGAACCGGAGGCTCTGGCCGTACGAGGGGCCCTGGGCCCGGATCGTCCCCGCCCAGCCGGGAAGGGGATCCCCGGGAAGATTCAGGAGCCATCCCAGGGCGGTGGAGAGCTCTCCGAAGGGATGGGTGATCCGGGCCCGGTTCATCTGACCCCAGGGGAGGGAGCCCGCGTCGCCGGGACCCTCGTCCAGGGCCGTCACCGCCGACGCCACCACCTCCCGGAGGAAGCTGTCCCACTCCTCGTGGGGTGGGGCCAGGAGGTGAGGGGGCCGTTCCTCCAGGACCCGGAGCACGGGCTCGTCGGCCAGGAACCAATCGTAGACGAACCGGGGATCCAGCTCGGCCGCCGGGGAGAGGAGGGGCCCGAGCACCGCACTCCGGAGCCGCTCCCGCACCGACAGTAGGATGGGGAACTCCCGGGACTCGGCGCCGGCGGTCCCGTCCCAGTCGGCGGCAGCCCGGCGGGCCAGGGCCAGGGGAGGGGACTGCTCGTCGGAGGGAATCCACTCCAGAAGGAACTCCCGGATGGGCTCATGGGCCAGGCTCCGGGTATCCAACTGGAGGCGGTGGTGGGTCTCGGGGCTCAGGGGCGGGCTCTCCTGGAGGAGGTCCCGGATCCGCCGTGCCCGCGTGGGAAGGATCCACTGGTGCCCGTAGATCCGGGAGTCGGGCAGGTGCAGAAAGCGCTGGTTGGCGGTGAAGACCACCCCGGCCTCCCCCTGGAGGAGAAGTCTGGGGCGATCCCCGTCCCCGAGCTCCCCGTCCCATCCCACTCCCGCCGCGGCCCAGGAGGCCGGCACCCGTCCAACCATCCCCCGGCGCCGGGGGAGTACGCCGCTCACCATCCACCCCACGTCCCCCCGGGTGTCCGCCAGGACCAGGGCCAGGGCCGGACCGCCCATTGCCGCCAGATGCCCCAGACCCTCCTCCACCGTGCGGCTCCGGCTCAGCTCCAGGTATCCCAGGGAGAGCCCCCCCTCGTCCCAGGCCGGGGAGCGGAGCGCCAGGGGGCGGCCCTCGTGATCCCGGTAGCGCACCGGGCCCCATCGGGTCTCCAGGACGGTGAGGGATTCGGCCTCTCCCCCCCTCACCTCCAGGCGCTCCTGCCGGACTCGGAAGGGTTCCCACCCCTGGGGGGTGCGATAGCGGAGGGTGTCGGCTGGGTCCACCTCCACCAGCACCAGGTCGGTCTGGTCCACCATGGCCGCCGTGGGTGCCCAGGCCAGATGGTCGCTCATCCCCACCATGATCCCGGGGAGCCCGGGGGGGCCCGCTCCCAGGATCCGGCCGGCATCCCAATGCAGTTCGGACCGGTACCAGACGTTGGGGATGGCGTGGGGGAGGTGGGGGTCGCCGGCCAGGACGGGAAGCCCTTGGCCGGAGGTCACCGCCCAGGCGTTGGACCCCAGGGGGCGGTCCCCGAAGATGCGGATGGTGGGCGAAGGGCCGGGCTCCCGGTCCCGGAGATCCACCACGCCCGGGCCGGGGATGGGAAGGGGACGGTAGCCCCCGGTGGACCCCCCCTCGTCGTCCAGGAGGAGGGGAGCGTCGAACCGGGTGGCGTCCGGCGTGAGGAAGTCCGCGAGCTCCGCCGGGAGCGCCTCGAAGAGGATGTGCCGGAACCGCTCCGACCGGTAGTCCACCGACAGGCCGTCGTAGAAGTAGAGGATGGCCAGGAGCGAGTCTTCGGGACGCCAGGGTTCCGGATGACTCCGCACCACCAGGTACTCTGGCGGGCGCCGGGGGAGGGAGGAGAGCCCGGCGTTCACACCCTCCACGTAGGCGGTGAGGAGGACCCGTTCCCGGGACTCCAGTCGCTCCAGGTGGGCCCGGGCCGCGGCCCGGTACCCGTACCCCCGGTAGTGGCGGTCCGAGGCAAGGGCGGCCTCTCCCACCAGGGCGGCCAGCTCTCCGGCCATGAGACGGCGGAGCAGGTCCATCTGGAAGAAGCGATCCTGGCCGTGGGCGAACCCCTGGGCCCGCACCGCGTCCTCGAAGCTCCGGGTCCGCACCACGGCGATCCCCAGGGAGTCCCGCTGGAGCGTCGCGGACGCCGCCAGGCCGGGGACGCTCCCCGTCCCGTCCAGGGGGGGGAGGGAGCCCCGCATCCAGAACACCCCGAAGACCAGGGTGCCCAGGATGAGCAGCAGGAGCCCTCCGAAGAGGGCGAGGAGGGTGAGGCCGAAGCGTTGCATGGGGGAGGGAGGAGGTGGTGGATCACGCGGAAGCGGAACCGACCGCCTCCGGGAGCCCGGAGGCGTGGCTCCGGCGTCGCTGGATGAGCCGCACCAAGAGGACGGCGACCCCAACGGCGAGGACCCCTCCCGCCAGGAGTGCTCCCCCGTCGGACAGGGGGACGGCCGGGGTCGATGCTTCCGGAGTGAGGAGCGGCATGCCGGAGGTGTGGGGACGGGAAGGAGGTGCCCGGGGGTCGGGAAGGGTAACCCGGGAGCCTCCGCCCAGCCAGCGGCCGACCCCGGCTCCCTACAGGCCCTCCCCCACCCCCCGCTCCCCCCGTCCCCTCTCCGCGATCCCGCGACCGCCTCCCCCGAAGGGAGTTCAGGCCGGGGCCAGCTCCCGGGAGGGGGCGGGCGTCAGGGGGCGTCCCGGCTCCCAGTCGGTGATGTAGCCCACCACGGCAGACGCCGCCACCGAATAGGGGGACGCCAGGTACAGCTGTCCGGGGCCCGAGCGCCCCGGGAAATTCCGGTTCTGGGAGGAGATGGAGACCTCGTCGGGGGAGGCGGTCACCCCCGGGCCGGCGTTGATGCAGGCGCCGCAGCCCGGCTCGATGAACTCCGCCCCCACCGCCTCGAAGAGCTCCAGGTACCCCTGTTCCCGGCAGTACTCCCGGACCTCGATGGACCCGCACTGGATGAAGCAGCGGACGTCGGAATGGACCCGGAGCCCCTGCTCCCGGGCCTCCCGGAGGACGGCGGCGTACATGTCCATGTCCTCCTTCTTCCCGGCGGTGCAGGATCCCGCGTAGGCGATGTCGATGCGGATCCGACCCTCGGTGTCCGGGGGGGTGGTCCCGGGAGCCCCGGCGGCCGCCCGCTCCGCCAACTCGTCGATGTAGAGACCGTTCCCCGGGTCCCCGGGGAGGGCCACCATGGGACGGAGGGAGGAGGCGTCGATCTCGATGACCTTCACGTACTCGGCGGCGGGATCGGACTGCATGTCCCGGCAGAGCTCCTCGGCCCGGGCCCGGTCCATCCCCCGCTCCGCCACCAGGTACTCCACCGACTTGGCGTCGGCGGCCACGATCCCGGTGAAGGCCCCCACCTCGGCAGCCATGTTGGTCATGGTGGCCCGTTCGTCCACCGACAGGGCTTCCACGGCGGGACCTGCGTACTCGATGATCTGGCCGATGGCGTGGCCGTCCCGGATGTAGGGGTGCCGGAGGATCTCCAGCATGTAGTCCTTGGCGGTGACGTTCTTCGGCGGCGTCCCCTTCACCACCACCTTGAAGGAGGGGGGGACCCGGACCCGGACGTCCTTGGTGATCCAGGAGTTGAAGATGGCCGTGGTCCCCACCCCGAAGGCCACCGCCCCGATGGCGCCGGCGTGGGGGGTGTGGGAGTCGGAGCCGATGATGAGCATGCCGGGCTCGGCGTACTCCTCCAGGATCTTGGAGTGGCAGATGGCCTCGGAGCCCATGACGTGCCCCTTCTGCTCCCCGTAGAGCTTGATGCCCTGGCGCTCGGCGAATTCCCGCTGCTTCACCTCCAGCTGGTTGGCCACATCCAGCAGGCCTTCCTCGATTCGCTCCTGGGTCATGGCCTTGTGGAGGAAGGTGAGGTGGTCCCGGAAGAAGAGCACACTCTCCGGGTCCACGACCTTCCCCTCCATCCCCACCTTCTCCTCGAAGAAAATGGCGGACATGGGGGTGACGTACTCGTGGGAGAAGCGGATGTCGGTGCGGAAGAATCCGGCCTCCCCCGGTCTCACCCAGGGCACCCCCATCTCCCCCCGGGCGGCATCCACCACCCAGTGCCGGGCGAAGATCTTCTCGGCCAGCGTCATGGGGCGTCGGGACGGCTCTCCCCCCGCATACCGGCCCTCGCCCAGCTCGGCCGGGTTGTTGGGCTGGGAGGTGGCGGCGAGCTGGCCGTGGGTGGGGTCGGCGTCCAGTCCGGGGCCGTCCTCGCCGCTTCCCCGGAGCTCCCGGAGCTCGCGGGGGTCGCGGGAAGCGCCCTCCCCCCGCCCGTCACCCAGGGGGGGGCCCGAGGTCAGGCTCTCCGGCAGGAGCGCCGTGGTCTTCCCCTGGAGGCGGGCCAGGTTGTATTCGAACAGCCCACCATACTCGATGATCTCCCGGGTGATGACATCCTTCCCTCGGGTGAACTCATCGAGGGGGATCTCTTCCCCGGCCCGTATCCGATCCACCAGGGAGAAGTCGGTGGTGGTGAGGATCCCCAGGTTCTGACAGTTCTCGTTGTAGATCCGCTCGATGGACTCGGCCACCACTACGCGGATCCCCGCCATGAGCTCCGCGTAGGGGGACTGCTCCCGGGAGCTCCCCTTCCCCCGGCGCTTCCCCGCCACGGAACACACGAACCCGGCGTTCTTCACACTCCCCCGGGTCACCGGGAACGCAGGCTCACCGGTGGCGGGGTCCTGGAC